>NZ_CATKQD010000002.1:0-259988 GCF_949768175.1 Pseudomonas sp. IT-P74
TGGTGACGGTCTGCGGCGCCGAGACCGCGTTGCCCGTACCGCTGTCATCAGTGGCCACCACGGTGTAGGAGAAGCTGATGGTTTCACCGGTGCTCAGGAAGTCCAGGTTCTCGCTGCTGCTGTAGGTCCAGCCGGCCTGATTGACCGAGAAACCGGCGACCAGCGCCGCGGCCTGCGCCGCTCCGAGGGTGCCGCCGCTCCAGGCGATATCGTGGTTGGCGCTCTGGCTGACCGTCACCCCGTCATTACTGTCCAGATCGGCGAAACTCAGCGTACCGCTGTCGCTCAAGGTGGCCGCGCCGTTGCCTTCGTTCATCGCCCCGGCCGTGTCGTCGATGGTCAGCGTCGGCTGGTCATTGGTGCCGGTCAGGGTGATCGTCACCGTTTGCGCTGCCGAGGTCGCGGTGCCCGTACCGCTGTCATCAGTGGCCACCACGGTGTAGGAGAAGCTGATGGTTTCACCGGCGCTCAGGAAGTCCAGGTTCTCGCTGCTGCTGTAGGTCCAGCCGGCCTGATTGACCGAGAAACCGGCGACCAGCGCCGCGGCCTGCGCCGCACCGAGGGTGCCGCCGCTCCAGGCGATATCGTGGTTGGCGCTCTGGCTGACCGTCACCCCGTCATTGCTGTCCAGATCGGCGAAGCTCAGCGCTCCGCTGTCGCTCAAGGTGGCCGCGCCGTTGCCTTCGTCCATCGCCCCGGCCGTGTCGTCGATGGTCAGCGTCGGCCGGTCGTTGGTACCGGTCAGGGTGATCGTCACGTCCTTGGTCACTGTCGCCCCGAAGTCGTCGGTCAGCGTCACCGTGAACACTTCGGTCTTGGTCTGACCTTCAGCCAGGTACTGCGCCGCACTGTTGTTCAGCGTATAGGTCCAGCCCACGCTGCCCGCCGCGTCGCCGGTGCTCTCGTCGCTGACATTGGCCACCAGCGAACCCAGCGCACCGGATGGCGCGCTCACGCTGGCCACATGGGCGTCATCGGCCAGGTCCACGTCACCGAAGGCGAAACTGCCGCTGGCTACCGTGGTACCGTCTTCGGTCACCGCACCGCTTTCAATTTCTGCCGCCGACACCGTTGGCGCGTCGTTGGTACCGGTCAGGGTGATCGTCACGTCCTTGGTCACTGTCGCCCCGAAGTCGTCGGTCAGCGTCACCGTGAACACTTCGGTCTTGGTCTGACCCTCGGCCAGGTACTGCGCCGCACTGTTGTTCAGCGTATAGGTCCAGCCCACGCTGCCCGCCGCGTCGCCGGTGCTCTCGTCGCTGACATTGGCCACCAGCGTACCCAGCGCACCGGACGGCGCGCTCACGCTGGCCACATGGGCGTCATCGGCCAGGTCCACGTCACCGAAGGCGAAACTGCCGCTGGCTACCGTGGTGCCGTCTTCGGTCACCGCACCGTTTTCGGTTTCTGCCGCCGTCACCGTCGGCCCGTCGTTGGTGCCGGTGATAGTGATGGTCACATTCTGCGATACCGACGAACCATGGCCATCGCTGATGGTGACCAGGTAAGTTTCGGTGACTGTCTGTCCCTGTGCCAGGTACTGTGCCGCCGCATTGCTCAGGTTGTACGTCCATTGCACCGAACCGTCGGCCGCGTTCGCTGCTTCGCTTACCGGCGAGAGCGCGAACGTACCAAGATAAGTAGCGTTGCCCCCCGCTGGCGCGAACGTCGCCATGTGCGTGTCACTCAGGTCGACGTCGTTAAAGACAATCGTGCCGCTGGCCGTCAGCGCGTCGGTCGCGCTCGCAGTGGTGTCGGCGTCTTCGGTCACCATGCCGGCCTGCGCGCCGAGGCTGATCGTCACGCCATCATTCTCGCCCGAAAACTGCA
This sequence comes from Pseudomonas sp. IT-P74, assembly GCF_949768175.1. Taxonomy (NCBI): domain Bacteria; kingdom Pseudomonadati; phylum Pseudomonadota; class Gammaproteobacteria; order Pseudomonadales; family Pseudomonadaceae; genus Pseudomonas; species Pseudomonas sp. IT-P74. The sequence goes on from NZ_CATKQD010000002.1 coordinate 1,831, forward strand.
CTGTCGCGGTGGCCCAGCTGAGCGTTCCATTGCCCAGACGCATCGCATAGGTAAAGCTGTCCGTCAGGAACTCGCCAGTAGCAAGCGCCTGGAGTTGTGCCTTGAAAGCAGTGGTGAATGTAGCGGCGTCGTAGCCAACCTTGCCGTCAGAGGTGATCCAGATCTTTGCACCATTCATACTGGTGTCAGAACTCGTCGCCTCAGCCCTCGCCGTATCCTGGGTCAGGAGGTCGGCCGGAGCATAAACCTTGGTGGCAGTAGGATCGCTCACCGCATTGTCGAGTGACCAGAGTGTCTTCGCGTTACCGCCGAGGTCATTGGACATGACGTCCCAATACACGACCCCCAACAGATTTTCAGTGGTGGTAAAGACGTCATCCTTCGCCTGCGGCGTGTTGGAAAACGAGGTAATGGTTCCGCCGCTGGTAGTTGTAGTGCTAGCCATGTCTTTCTCCCTAGAAGTCACCCTGAGCAAAAAACCGCTGTGGGCCGCTAACAGCCACCATCCGATTCTTCCCCCACCCACGAACACATCACTCCACCGGTACCAGCCGGCTGGCCAGCAGCTTCACGCCCACCCCGGCCCTGCCGCCCTGCGGTTCAATGCGCACGATTTGTCCTTGCGCCTTGAACTTCATGGGGCCGCCGGGAGTGTCGAGTTCGATCTCGAAGTCAATCAAGCTACCCACCTGCTGCTCGCTATCGGTTTCGAAATACAAACCGGAGGCGCTGATGTCACGGATGACACCGCTACCCCCGCCGATCAGTTGCAGCGACAGGGTGACTTGTTCACGGGGCTCAATTCGGTGTGTGTCTTTCATGGCAGCAGTCTAAAAACGGCCTCTGTTTTTTACATGAGCGCGCTATCCCTTTTTTCTGGGAGTCAATCACCCATGAAAACAGTGTTTTACGGGACAAATGTCATGGGAGGGGATGTCTGAAGCGCTATAGAAAAAAGCCAGGGGCTGCAACGATTGCTATCATGGTCAGCTAACACAACCCGCCTAAAGAGGCAGCGAGCCGCATGCCAATTCAAGTCCTGTTAGTCGCTCTACCGCTCGTGGCCTGGGGCCTTGAGCGTCTGGTGGAAAGCGCTCAACCGAGGTTGAAGCTGGCGGGTTCGACGGCGTCGGTGGCGCAATACCTGCTTTCGTTGCACCAATACACACCAGATGTGGTGGTATTGGACCTGGACAGCGAGGACTGTATCGAGTCGCTGGCCGAGCTGCACAGCCGGACCAAGGCCAAGATTCTGGTAGTGACAGGGTCGAGTGACTTGGCACTGCATGACAGTGCGGTGCTGGCGGGCGCACGTGGCGTGGTGGATAAGCGGGAGTCGGCATCGGCATCAACATTGCTCAAAGCCATAGAAAAAGTGCATGAAGGCGAACTCTGGATCGACCGCAATGCGACCAGCCGTATCTTCCTTGAACTGGCGCGCAAGAAAGTCGAGCGCGATATTGACCCGGAGCAACACAAAATCGCCAAGCTGACGCGCCGCGAACAGCAAACCATTGCATCGCTGGCCAGCGACCCCTCTGCCCCTGGCAAGTTGGTGGCCGAGAAGCTGCACATCAGCGAGCACACGCTGCGCAACCATTTGACATCGATCTACAGCAAGCTGGGCCTGACGAACCGTGTAGATCTTTACGCCTACGCACACAAGCATGGGCTTTCCACAGGCGACTGAGGGCCGCGGCAACACGACCGATCTACCCCACCCTTCTCCTGCATTGGGCCACAGTGGGAGGCACTACTTCATTCCAATCGGTGGTGACCAGACTCTCTCAATCGGTGATTGCAAACCGTACGCCGGGAAACGGATTGCGGGCGACAGGCACTGCGTGCCAATTGGGGTTAACTGTATTTTGGCAGGCGGTAATCGGCCAGGAGCCGCCGCTCAAATACGTCCAGCAAACTGAACACAATTCCATGTATAGGTAGAAATGGCTTGGGTTTGATCCAGGCGGCACGCATGAATAGGCACGATAGTATGTCTATCTCAAAGATGTACTGACCTGGCTGCCAGCGCAGCGGACCATTGAAATCGGGCAACCGCTACCGCGCGCGCGTATGCGGGCCTGACTCACTCAAGGGTAAGTTGGGCAAGGCTTACGTCTAATCGCGATAGACGGTTAGCCGAACGCTAACGGACCATGGAACATTTTGCTGATGCAAGTGTCACACCTTTCCATCAGGAGTCACCCCAATCACTACCAAGGAGAGGTAACTATGGCTTTCGACGCCTACATCCAAATCGAAGATATTGCTGGCGAAGCGCTGGATGAGCAATACAACAACTGGATCGAGATCACCAGCTACGGCTTCGCCGTCAATCAAAGCACGTCTGCTACCGCAAGCTCTTCTGGCGGTGCGACATCAGGCCGTACGACCCTGACCAATTTCACCTTCACCAAGTTTCTCGATAGCGCCAGTTGCAAGCTGCTGGAAGCAAGCTGTGCGGGTCGGCATCTGAAAGAAGTGAAGCTTGCGCTTTGCCGGGCAGGCACAGACAAGCTTAAGTACTACGAAATAGTCCTGGAAGAGGTGATCATTGCCGACTACTCGCAGAACGCCAGCTCGGGCGTTCCCATCGAGGTCGTTCAGTTGAACTACGGGCGCATCAAGACCACTTACACGCGACAGAAACGATCCGATGGTAGCGCTGGCGGGAATGTGACGGGGGGCTGGGACCGGATCAACAACAAGACGTATGCGTGAGGTAAGACGATGTCTGAAGCAAGGAGCTTCATCAACCCCAGAACTCAGTCATACCAGTCTTTGAGAGCCAGCACACCGGTTTCGGGGCACGCCCGGGGCAAATTCGATGTCCTCAATGCCCACATTACCAACAGCGTAGTCATGGCAGGGGAGCTGGTGATTGTGGGCGACTCCGATACACCCTCTTGCACCAGTCACGAAGCATTCCTGATGGCCAAGGCTGCGCAAGTGCACACTGGCCTGCTGACCAGCGGGGTCGAGGCGGACGATTTCTTTCTAGAGCATTTCGATTTACTGCAAAGTATGCTGGCAAACGCCTCAATGGGGGCAGGTGCGGCCAGTGAGGGGTGGAGCAAGCATCTGAGTAATATCAAGGTCACCCTTGAAGAGATCGAGAAGCTGCACCGCGATTACCTTGGTTCTGGCACCTTAAGTGCGCGCGACGCGTTCTACGCAAAGCGCACCCTGTTGTTCATGAAGCTCGAAAAGCAGTTGGCGAGCGTTGCCGCATACGGCTCAGGCTTACGTAATCAAGGGAAGATCAAACAGGCATTGGGTATTTCGACGCGAAGCTATTTGAATCATGGTGAAATCGCGGGCTATGCCGACAAGGTGTCTGGGGTTGCCAGAGCATCAAATCTGGTCAAAAAAGGCACGTATATTGGTACCGCGCTGGATGTGGCATCCACCGGCCTGGCGATTCATAAAGCCTGCACGACGGGGCGGGAGGACCAATGTCGACGCGCCAAATATGTTGAAAGTTCGACCTTGATGGGTAGCCTGGCGGGCGGCAGCGCGGGGGGGTATGTGGGCGGTATGATAGGGACTGGTGTTTGTGCCGTCGTTCTGGGGATCAGTACAGGCGGCCCCGGAGCACTAGCTTGTGCTGTCATCGGTGGAGCAGCGGGCGGTAAGATTTTCGGTGATTTCGGGAGCAAGGGAGGCGAGATGCTGGGTGACTTTTTGTATAGTGAGGTATCGGAGTGAATGAAGTTCACCCTGGACTGATCGCGTTACTGATCATTGCACCCATGATACTGGCAATGATCGTACAGTGTTGCATTGCTCATAAATACACTGAGCGCTTTGAGTCGTTTCTTACGAATTGTATTTTCGTGACCGGCAATAAAAATACATTTCAACATGCAGGCCTTCTGGGCAAGGTTATGCGCACGGGGTTGATCTCTATGGTGCTGGCTGTACCGAAGATCTTTGTGCGCAGGGGTTTGATTGACATCGATGAAGTCAAACGATTCCCGCCCCGTATGAGACGACTGCTGGTGAGCCTGTTAGGCATCCACATCGTGTTGCTCACCGCGCTGGCCATTTTCAATTATGCACAGCGTTGAAACTTAGCCGGCTAGCATTGGCTTTACCCGGTCGGTGGCCAGCTAGATGGTATTGGCACGGTCACCGGACCAGCTCTTGTCAACGTGGAGAAAATCACGGATAGAACTACTGGGCCTCGGTCAAAGGCGACTACCTGAGCCAAGGTAACCCGCGCCCCGTCAAATTCTCAGACACCGTCAACTTCTAAGTAGAACCTAGCAACAGATCGTTCATTTTCGATCCCCTGGGACTGCAAAACACGCCTTAACGGACCATTTTTTAATAGCGGGAACGTGACTGGCAGCAAACCTTTAGAATAGACGGCGGCGTTTGAAGCGCCGCCGTCATTTAACCAGTCAGATACAGAGGTCGAAGTTAGATTACGACCGATAGCTACTTGATGTGAGAGACCGCTAAGGGTCGTTTTCTGCCTCTCGCGACAGGCAAAAACCGACCAGGAACGAACATCAAGCCAGCAAACCCCAAAAGCCCCGCACTCTGACGCCGTTAGCTATTTAAGCAACGCCTCCTAGAACTTTTTCCTATTTATCGGTCTATGTGGATAGGCACATCCATTCGCCAAGCGCGGACCCGCAGGCTCCCCCGAAGCCGGATGGCCACACGTCCAGAAATCAATCAGAGGTTGTCTTCGCTCATGAAATTCCATGACCCACGGATGGTGCTCTTCGGCCTGTTCGCGTTCGCGGCAGTGGGCTCGGCATCAGCCACACAGATGAAGACCTCAACCCCTGTTTTGGCACCTGAAGTCGCGGTCGTTCAGGTGCCGGTCCAGGCTGCGGTCAACCCTTGGCCGACCTTGGCCAGTATGGCCGGCAAGCAGCCAGGGCCGTTGCTTGCCCATGACGACCGATACTGGCATGACGGCCGTTGGCACTCTCGTCGAGACGATTGGCGCCGGGATGACTGGCGTAGGGATAACTGGCGCAGAGAGCAAGCCCGCCGTGAAGCAGAACGCCATCGTTACTGGGAGCGCCACCAGGATCGGGCCATGCGGTACCGCTACGAGGACGATCGCCGCTACTATCGACGCTAGTGCGACGCCCCGCAGGTTAAAAACGTCGACGGGATACGGGCGCCCCGCTTTCGCCCTCCTCGTCGGCGTTGAAGGCAATATGCAAACGCCGCCCTCCTCCAAGTGCCGATGACGCCGAAATCAGCCACCCCATGTGAATGCCCATGAAGCAGGCTTGAGTGTTATGTTATATCCTATACCAACATAAACTGTCAGTCGTTACTGACAGAGCCATCCACTCCCTGCTTGCGGCATTCGATGACAACGCCTAATCACCTCCCCCCCATCACAAGCTTGAACCAACGCCTGTTGTCCATTGACGCCCTGAGGGGATTAGTCATCCTCCTTATGCTGTTGGATCACGTGCGCGAAACGTTCTTTTTGCACCGTCAGGTAGTAGACCCGATGGACATCGAGTCCACTGAGCCGGCGCTATTTTTCAGCCGCACACTTGCCCATTTGTGTGCGCCGGTTTTCATACTGCTCACCGGACTGTCCGCTTGCCTGTACGGCCAAAAGCACCAGGGCAAGGGCGATGTATCAGCCTTTTTATTCAAGCGCGGTCTGTTCCTGGTACTGCTGGAGTTCACCCTGGTGAATTTCGCCTGGACCTTTCAGTTCCCGCCTACGGCCATTTACATGCAGGTGATCTGGGCCATTGGCATCTGCATGATTGCCCTGGCCGGACTGGTTTGGTTACCCAGGCCCATTCTGTGCTGTCTGGGTCTGGTGATCGTGGCCGGGCACAACCTGCTGGATAATCTGCACTTCGCGGCAAGCTCGCCCATGCATATACCTTGGGCGATTCTGCATGATCGCGGCTGGATCGATTTCTCCGACAGCTTGCGTCTGCGCACCTCGTATCCTGTACTGCCGTGGATTGGTGTGATTGCTCTTGGGTACAGCATCGGCCCCTGGTTTGCCGGCCAGGTCTTGGCCGCGGATCGTCAACGTGCTCTGCTGCTTGCAGGGGTCGGGACATTGATCGGATTTGTCGCACTGCGAGCCGTCAATGGTTATGGCGAGGCGCCTTGGGTCGCCCATGAAGGCGTCACGCAAACCCTCATGAGCTTCTTCAACATTACAAAATACCCACCTTCCCTGCTGTTCCTTTCGCTGACGCTGGGCACGGGCCTGTTACTGCTTCGAGCCCTGGAACGGGCCCGACAACGCAAGTGGGTCAATGCGTTGGCAGTCTTTGGCGCGGCGCCGATGTTCTTCTACTTGCTCCACCTTTACGTACTCAAGACGCTGTATCTGGTCGGCGCGGCGTTGTTCGGATTGAATCAGGGAAATTATTTCGGTTTCGACAGCATTTGGGCGGTGTGGCTGACGGCGGTGCTCTTGGCTTTATCCCTGTATTTACCCGTGCGCTGGTTCGCGGCATTGAAGGCACGCCGTCGCGATATCGGATGGCTCAAATATTTCTGATCAGGACATGCGCTCACAAAAAGGGCGCCTGGAGAGTAGTGCCTGCCAGTTAAGCTCGCTCCCACAAGGTTTGCGGTGTTCAAACGTTTAACTGATTGGCATTAGCCCTTGGAGAGCCCATTTTTTCTAGACTGTCCCGTCCTGAAAACCTTTATCAAAGCGGAATGAGGCGCCGTAAGCCGAATCTGGTAAATGGCTAGCGCCATCGCCCCGTAACCGCGAACGGAAAGTACCGCTCTGCGGCCGGGTGCGATACAAGCCACGTTTTTGCAATTCAGGAATGACCAACTCTACGAAGTCCTCAAGGCTACCCGGGCTGATCAGCGGGTTGAGCATGTAGCCGCTGGTGCCGGAAATACGGGCGTGCTCTTCGATCCGGTCAGCCACCTGTTGCGGCGTTCCCACCAGAATCAGATCACTGCCCCGGGTGACGTTGGCAAAGCGCTGTTTGACATCGCCGGCGGTCAAGGGCTTGCCGCTGCCATCAGGCCGCATCACATAAGAGGTCATGCCTTCGGTATGAGTGGACAACGCTTCGCTGTCCGCATAGCGGCTGATGTCGATACCGGTATCACCGGCATAGCTCACCAGTTGTGCCTGCAAGTGATAGTTGCTTTGCAGCTCGTCATATTTGCGTTGGGCTTCGATCTCGGTCCTGGCCGTGACGATGCGCAGTACGGTCAGTGATTTGACATCCCCGGCGTGACGCCCCCGTGCCCGGGCCTGCGTCCATATATCTTCCAGCCCCTGGCGAATCTCCAGCGGGTTGGACTTGGCGATGAAAATCAGCTCGGCGTGCTTGGCCGCAAACTCACGACCACGGCCTGACCAACCGGCCTGGATCAGCAAGGGTGTGCGTTGCGGTGACGGAGACGTCAAATGCGGCCCGGCCACCCGGTAATGCTCGCCGACATGATTGATCGGTCGCACGCGATCGCCCTTGGCATAGACCTGGCGAGACTTGTCGGCAACCACGGCATCGTTTGCCCAACTGCCTTCCCAGAGCTTGTAAACCACATCGAGAAATTCATCGGCGCGTTCATAGCGATCATCGTGCTTGATCATCTGTTCCAGGCCGAAGTTACGGGCAGCGCTGGTCAGGTAGGACGTGACGATGTTCCAGCCGACCCGGCCATTGGTCAGGTGATCCAGCGTGCTGAAACGCCGGGCATGGGTGAAAGGATGCTCGTAACTGGTGGTCACGGTGACGCCGAAGGCCAGGTTTTCCGTCACGGCGGCCAATGCCGGAATGATCATCAATGGATCGTTGGCCGGTGCTTCCACCGCCCACTTCATGGCCGCGTCGGCATTACCGCCAAACACATCGTAGAAACCCAGCACATCACCAAAAAACAGCATGTCGAGATGAGCCTGGTCGGCGATGCGCGCCAGGTTCGACCAGTAGCCCAGCGAGTTGATGGCCAGTCGTTCGTCAGCCGGGTGCGTCCAGAGGCTCGGCGCGCCGCCACAGCCAACACTGGCTTGCTCGTATAACGCAAACAACAGAGGTTTTGGATCGGACATCGTAGTACCTGTAAAAAGTCATTGAGCGGATGGGTCAGCGCTGAGGCTTGAAACCTTTGCCGTAATGGCGTTCAAGTCGGTTCTGTATCAGCTCCAGTCCAATGGACAGGAGCCAGTAGATAACGGCTGCGGTGGTGAGCATTTCGATGTAGCGGTAGGACGAGCGACCATAGGACTGCGCGAGGAACATCACTTCCCAGACCCCCATCACCGATATCAACGATGAGTCCTTGAGCATTGAAATGAACTGGCTGGTTGTCGGTGGAATGATCGTGCGCATGGCTTGCGGCAGAATGATGTGCAGAAACGTTGCCGCAGGCCTCAGACCCAAGGCCATCGCCGCTTCGCGCTGCCCGGGTGCTACAGCCATGATGCCGGCACGAAAAATCTCGCTGAGGTAGGCACCGTAATTGAGTGACAGCGCAATGATCCCCGCGCTGATCGCGCCCGGAACCACACCCAACTGCGGCAGCCCCAGATAGATCAGCAGGATCTGGATCAGCAGCGGCGTACCGCGAAAAAAGGACGCATAAAAACTGGCAATGCCCAAAGCCACTGCACTGCGAGACAGGCGCGCCAGTGCCGTCACGAAGCCAAGGAGCAACGACAGCCAGATCGAGCAGAAGCACAGGAACAGCGTCAGCGCGGCGCCCTGCAAGAAACCGTCAGGCCCCGGATGCAGGCCGACCAGGTTGGGCAACTTCTGCACAATGATCGAGAACTTCAGATCGAAGCTCATGAAAAACATGACGCACAGGCCGAACAGCATTGCCCAGGTCAAATACAGGCGAGTGCGAAAACCAAATAGCTGGCTGAAACGACGCGTCTGGGTTTCGGGGGCGACAACCGCCTTGGCCGGGTGTGGATTGAGGGCTGTCATTGGCTGATATCGGCACCGATCCACTTCTGTGAAATCCTGCTCAAGGTGCCATCGGCCTTGAGCTGGGTGACGACCTCAGTGATCTTGGCATTCCATTGCGGATCGCCCTTTTCGATCGCGACCACGTTGGGCTCCGCATACAGCGTGTCGCCGGCAATTTTGAAGCGAGGATCCTGGGCGATGCGTTCGCGAGCAGTGATGAGGTTGGTGACCATGGCATCCAGACGCACGCCCGTGCCCAGGGCCAGATCCTGGAAGGCTACCGTTTCGTTGTCGTATGGCGCGATCTGGACGCTTTCGAATGGATAGCTCAACGGCTTGTCCTCGGCGCCCTCGATCAGCAGATCCTTGTTCAGATAGGCTTCATAGGTCGACGCACTGATCACACCGACTTTTTTACCTGACAGATCCTTGCCCGTGACAATGTTCTTGTCGTTGGCATTCACCACGATCACGGCCGGTGACTGGTAATACTCCACCGGGAAGTCGAACACTTCGGCCCGTGCCTTGCTCGGGGTCATCGAGCACACGCAGATGTCATACCGACCGTTCCAGTGTCCGGCAGCGATGACATCCCAGGACGGTGTTTGCAGCTTCAGCTTCACCCCTAGCCGTTGCGCAACGGCCTTGGCGACATCCACGTCAAACCCGTCCAGTTGGTTCTGTTCATTGAGAAAGGAGAATGGCGGATAACTTTCCATCAGAACGCCGGTCAGCTCCCCGCTGCTGGTTACGCGATCCAGCGTGGCGCCCGCCAAAGCCGTCGAGCAGGTAGCGAGTAATGCCAAGCCAAAAGGTAAAAGCGCCTTAGTGTTCACAGACAAGTGCTCCAATCGATTCAAAATACTGAATAGATTAAAACGCACTATAAAAATAGTTTGTACTTCCTTTATGGAATATAAGACTGCGTTCAAGCTATATTGGATCGAGCGCGTCAGGTGCTTGCAGCGCTGACTTCTGGTGACAAGCAACACCCACGCGCCAGGCACAACTGGTCAAGACCTTGCTCAATAGCGTGGTGTCGCTGGGGTAGGCGTCTGCCGCTGATGTTTCAGGCACTGAGGCGAGCATCCAGCGATGAGCTCATCGAGAAGCGTGCTGCCCGAGCTCCTGGGCAAGCCCGATGAGAATGCCTTCGGGCCCCCGTATGTAGCAGAGTCGATACGCATCTTCGTACCGGGCCACTTTGCCGACGAGCTGCGCGCCGAGTTTGTGGAGCCTGGCGAGCGTGTCGTCGATGTCCTCGACGGTGAACATGACACGCAGGTAACCGAGGGCGTTCACCGGGGCGTTGCGGTGATCGGCGACCACAGGGGGTGCGAGGAATCGGGATAACTCGAGCCGGCTGTGACCGTCCGGCGTACGCATCATGGCAATCTCGACGCGCATGTCACGTAATCCGGTGACGCCATCTGCCCAGTCGCCTTCGATGGGCGCGCGCCCTTCGAACTCGAGGCCGAGTTCGGTGAAGAACTCGATGGCGGTGTCGAGGTCTTCTACCACGATGCCGATGTTGTCCATTCGCTTGACCGTCATGATGTCTCCTTGCTGTCCAACGTAGCCGTTCAACGTAGTAGTCGAACACCTAGCTTGGCATTGCCGGGCAAGACGACAAAATGAACTGACCAGCGGATCCCCCCGCTCAACCGATGAGGCATCAGGCACGCCAGTCGGGGTTCTCGATCAATAGCGCCATGCCCTGCCCGCCGCCGACACAGGCCGCGGCGACCCCGTAACGCAAATTGTGCTCACGCAGTTGTCGGGCCAGGGTCAGCACCAGACGCAAGCCACTGGCGGCCAAGGGGTGGCCGAGTGCCAACGAACCACCCTGGACGTTCAGACGCGAACAATCCAGCTCCAGTTCCTGAGCCACCGCCAGCACCTGGGCGGCCTGGGCTTCGTTGATTTCAAAGCGGTCGATCTGCTCCAGACTCAAGCCGCTGCGCTGCAGCAGCAGGCGAATCGCCGGTGCCGGACCGATGCCCATGAACTCTGGCGCCACCCCGACCACCGCGCTGGCCCGCAGCAAGGTCAACGGTGTATCCCGGCAAGCCGAAACGCGCCCGACCAGGGCTGCTGCCGCGCCATCGACCACCGCACAACTGTTGCCGGCGGTTTGCACCCCGCCTTCATGCACGGTGCGCAACCGGGCCAACGCTGCGATCTCACCAGGCCGCGGGTGGCTGTCTTCACTCACCGTCACGACACCGCGTGACAGGCGGATGCCCCGTGGCTGATAGCCTTGCAACTCAAACACCTGAGGCCCCACGGCAACGATCTCGGGTGCCAGCCAGCCCGCTTGTTGTGCCGCAAACGCTCGCTGATGACTGGCACAGGCGTAGGCGTCCACCGCTTCGCGAGTCAGCCCATAACGCCGCGCGAGGTTGTCGGCGGTGGTGATCATGTCCACACCGGGAGCCGGGTCGTACAAGGCTTCCCAGAGAAAATCCCTGAACTGCACTTGCGCACCAAGGCGGAAACCGCCTCGATGGGTAAAGGCCGCAATCGGATTGCGCGACATCGATTCGGTGGCCACGCACAGGGCCAATTGCACGCCGTCATCCAGTTGCCTGGCGGCCTGGCGCAGCAGTTCGAAACCGGTGGCGCAGATGCGCTGCACCCCCAGTGCCGGAACCGATTGCGCCACGCCGCTGTAGAGGCCGATGTGCCGAGGCAGCATATAGGCATCGAAGCTGGCCTGGGCCATGGAGCCCGCCAGCACGCTGTCTACCGCCAGCGGGTCGACTTTCGCGCGCGCCAGTACTTCGCGCCCGACCTTGATGCCAAGGTCGATCGGCGACACCTCGGCCAACGCCCCACCGAGGTCCACCCACGGCGTGCGCACGGCATCGAAAATCGCCGCATCGGCAAAGGCCGAGTACTGCCCGCCTGTGTTCGGGACTTCGCTCACGACTTCGCCCCGGCGCGCAGGATGGCCGGATCGAGCCCGCGATACAGCGCCTCGACCTGCTCCGCGCGCCACTGCAATACCGCACGCTGATTGATCGAGCCCTTGTCGGTGATTTCCCCCCGGTCGATGGACGCCGGCTCATCGAGCAAGGCGATCCATTCCAGGCGACTGGCATTGCCCGTGGCCTCGCGATTGAGTCGCTGCAACCAGCCGGCGAACCATTCGCGCACCGGCGCGCTGGCCAACACTTCGGCGTCACTGGCACTGGCCGCCAGCCCTGACAGCCGTCGACATTCAAACATCCGCGCAAAGACCAGCGCGCCCAGGCATTCACGATCCGGCGCGGTCACCACCAGGTCCTGGACATAGGGCGAACCTTCGAGCACCGCGCGGCTGCGCAACGGCCCGACGCTGACGAACACCCCGGATGACAACTTGAAATCTTCGGCGATGCGCCCGTCGAACATCAGCCCCAATTGCGGATCCCTCGGGTCGGCGAGCTTGAGTGCATCGCCGGAACAGTAGAAGCCCTGGGGGTCGAACGCTTCGAGGGTCTGCTGCGCTGACCGCCAGTAGCCGGGCATGATGTGCGGCCCACGAAAGCGTCCTTCGAGTTTGCCGTCCACCGGCACCAGGCGCACCTCGCAACCGGGTGCCGGCAGGCCGACATAACCGGCCATGGACAACGGCCCGGTGGTGAAGGTGCAGGACGGCGAAGCCTCGGTCATGCCGAGCCCGGCCATCATGCGGATACGCTCGCCGCAGTGCTGTTCGCTGACGCGGTCGAGACGGTCCCAGACACTTTGCGACAGGCCGGCCGCAGCAAAAAAGAACAGGCTGATGCGTTTGAAAAAGATCTCCCGCAGTTCCGCGTCCTGCTCCAGTGCCGAGGCCAGTTCCTCCCAGCCCTTGGGCACGGTCAGGTAGGCGGTGGGCGACACTTCCTTGAGGTTACGCAGGGTTTGCGCGAAACCCTGCGCCGTGGGCTTGCCGTCGTCCAGGTAAAAACTGCCACCGTTGTAGAGCACGATGCCGACGTTATGGCTGCCGCCGAAGGTGTGGTTCCACGGCAGCCAGTCCACCAGCACCGGCGGTTCTTCGCCGAACACCGGAAACGTCTGCAACAGCATCTGTTGGTTAGAGCACAGCATGCGTTGGGTGGTGATCACCGCTTTGGGGAGTTTGGTCGAGCCGGAGGTAAACAGGAACTTGGCGATGCTGTCTGGCCCCGTGCTGGCAAACGCGGCTTCGGCCTCGGCAGCGCCCGGCTGCTCAAGCAGGCTGGCAAAGCTGACCTGGTGGCGTCCTGCGACTTCGCCCCGGACGGTAATCATGGGCGTTTCAACCGGCAGCACGGCATCGATGGCACGCTGGTAGGCTGCGGCATCACTGACAAACACCAGGCCGGGTTGCAGCAGGTCGCAGACGTGACGCAGCTTGGCGAAATCCTGGGACAGCAGCGAATAGGCCGGCGACACCGGGCAGTAGGGAATGCCCGCATACAGGGCGCCGAACGCCAGTTGCAAATGTTCGATGTCATTGCCCGAGAGCAGCACAAGCGGTTTGTCCGCCGACAGGCCGTAGCTCAACAGGCTTTGGGCGATGGCCCGGACACTGTCGAGCATCTGCGCGTAACTGACCCGACGCCACTCACCGTCGGCCTGTCGGGCGGCGATGAAAGTCTGCTCGGGACGCACCCGGGCCCAATGCACCAGACGGTCGAGCAGTCGCGGCGGATAGTCGGCCAATGGCTCCAGGGAACACATGTGCAACGCGCCCTGCTGTTCTGTCACCTCGACCGCTGCGCGACCGATGGACACGTGACGGTAGCGCGGCGCGCGGGCCTGGGTATGGGGTTGCGATCTGAATTCGGAACTCACGTGCTTGTTCTCCATCAAGGCACGCTACCACCAGGCCGCACGAATGGGCATGGTGGTGGCTGCCGCCTTTTTTATTGTTATTTCTGCGGTTCAGATCGGGTAATGCCGCGGTCCATGTTGCAAGGTGACCCAGCGCAACTGGGTGAAATGCTCGATGGACGCCTTGCCGCCAAAGCTGCCGTAGCCGCTGGACTTGACCCCGCCGAAAGGCATTTGCGCTTCGTCGTGCACGGTCGGGCCATTGATATGGCAGATGCCCGACTCGACCCGTTGGGCCAGCGCCAGGGCGCGCCCGGTATCGCGACTGAAGATCGCCGCCGATAACCCGAACTCGGAATCGTTGGCCAGGCGCAGCAACGCTTCATCGCCCTCCCCGCGCAGCAATACCGCCACCGGGCCGAAGGACTCTTCGCGATACAGACGCATGCTCTCGTTGACGCCATCAAGCAGGGTCGGCTGCAAAATGCTGCCGTCCAGTTGCCCGCCGACCACCAAACGCGCGCCCTTGGCCAGGGCATCGTCGATCAACCCCTTGATGCGCGTTCCGGCACTGGCATCCACCAGCGAACCGAGCACCGAATCCGCCAACGCAGGATCACCCGCCCGCAGGGTCTCGACCTTGGCCGCCAGCTTTTCGACAAAGGCATCGGCGACCTTGGCATCGACGATCAACCGTTCGGTGGACATGCAGATCTGCCCCTGATTGAAGTACGCACCGAAGGCCGCTGCCGCCACCGCTGCATCCAGGTCGGCATCATCGAGCACCAGCAACGGCGCCTTGCCACCCAACTCCAGCAAAGCCGGCTTGAGGTGGCGCGCCGAGAGTTCGCCAACGATACGCCCTACATGGGTCGAGCCGGTGAAGTTGACCCGCCGCACCGCCGGGTTGGCGATCAGCCGCTCGACAATCGCCGGGGCATCCGCCGGGGCATTGCTGATGACGTTGACCACGCCGTCACCCAGTCCGGCATCCTGCAAGACCTGGCCGATCAGACGGTGCACCGCCGGGCTCAGCTCAGAGGCCTTGAGCACCACGGTATTGCCGCACGCCAGCGGCATGGCGATGGCGCGGGTGGCGAGAATCACCGGGGCATTCCACGGGGCGATCCCCAGCACCACGCCGCAGGGTTGGCGCAGGGCCATGGCAAAACTGCCCGGCACATCCGAGGGGATGACTTCGCCATTGATCTGGGTGGTCATCGACGCCGCTTCACGCAGCATGTTGGCCGCCAGCCGCACGTTGAATCCGTACCAGTTGGCCATGGCCCCGGTTTCGCCGGCCGCCGCGATGAATTCGTCGCTGCGCGCCTGTAACTGCTCGGCCGCTATAAGCAAACGGGTACGACGTTCATTGGGCGCCAGGGCGGCCCAGGCGGGAAACGCGGCCTGGGCGGCAGCCACTGCGGCGTCGGCATCTTCCAGGGTGGCGGCGGCTACCCGCGATACCACTTCACCGGTCACCGGATTGCGACGTTCGAAGGTCCGACCGTCGCGGGCAGGCAGCGACTGGCCGCCAATCAGCAGGGGCACGTCCAGCATGGTGATTCCTCTTTATTGTCTTTATCGGAAATTCATTCGAGCGATGCAGAGCGCCGGGGCGGACAGGCACCCGGCGATCAGTCTCAGCGCTTGTAGGCCTGCAGACCGGGTTTGATGCTCTTGTCGTCGAGGAATTGCTTCATGCCTTGTTCGCGGCCACCTTCGGTGTCGAGCAGGCGCGACTGGTCGAGCTTGGCGTACAGGTAGTCCTCGTTCTGCTCCCAGGTCAGCTCGCGGCAGCGCTTGAAGCCATGCTTGGCCGCACGCAGCACCACCGGGTTTTTCTCCAGCAGGTTGCGCGCCAGATCCACGGTGACTTCACGCAATTGCGCCAGGGGTACGCTTTCGTTGACCAGGCCCATCTCGGCGGCTTTCTGCCCACCGAAGGTCTTGCCGGTCATGATGTAGTACAGCGACTGACGATGGCCCACGGTGTCGGCCATGGCCTTGCTCACCAGGTTGCCCGGCGGAATGCCCCAGTTGATTTCCGAGAGGCCGAAGGTCGCTTCGTCGGCGCAGATCGCCAGGTCACAGGCCACCAGCGGGCTGAAGCCGCCCCCGAAGCACCAGCCGTTGACCATGGCGATGGTCGGCTTGGTGTACATGCGCAGCAGTTTCCATTGCCATTGCGAGGCTTCGCGGCGGATCTTTTCCTGGAGGATCTCCGGGCCCGCGTCCACTTCGCGGAAGTATTCCTTGAGGTCCATGCCCGCGGTCCAGGCTTCGCCGGCACCGGTCAGCACCAACACGCCGGCCGCCGGATCCTGCTCCAGGGTTTCCAGCACATCGATCATTTCCCGGTTGAGTGTCGGGCTCATGGCGTTGCGTTTTTCCGGACGATTGAGAATGACCCAGGCGATGCCTTCTTCGATCTCGACCTTGACGGTTGTCCAGCGACCTTCGTAGTTGCTCATGGCATTGCTCTCTTGTTCTTGGCTTGAAGATGACTGGAAATTAAAGGACCGACATAGTTATGTCAATTAACTATTAATCGAATTAACCATTTTTTTATCCAACAGAAATATCCTCCGACCCTACCGCCATGAACGACGGGCGTAGCTATCAGCGGCCAACCCCGGCAAACTGGATACACTTGTTAACCTCCACTTCTTCAGGATTCACCCGCAATGGCCAAGCCTTCCTCCCTCGCCGACCAGAGCGAGTCCCCGTCCGCCACCGCCGAGCTGCAGGCACCGCTGGATTCGGCACTGGATGACCTGATCGGCTACGCGATGCGGCGCGCCCAACTCAAACTGTTCCAGAACCTGATCGGTCGCCTGTCAGCCCACGACCTGCGCCCCGCGCAGTTCTCGGCCCTGGCGATCATCGACCAGAATCCGGGGCTGATGCAGGCCGACCTGGCCCGGGCCCTGGCCATCGAGCCGCCGCAGGTGGTGCCGCTGCTCAATAAACTGGAAAGCCGCGCGCTGGCGGTACGAGTGCGCTGCAAGCCGGACAAGCGCTCCTACGGAATCTTCCTGAGCAAGACCGGCGAAACCTTGCTCAAGGAGCTCAAGCAGATCGCCGCGCAAAGCGATTTCGACTCCACTTCATCGCTGAGCGGCGGGGAGCGCGAGGAACTGCTGCGCTTGCTGAGAAAGGTCTACCAGGACTGAACGCAGGCTGCCGGCACGCTCCAGAAGGTGCGGCCGGCGGGGAACATCGAAGAACCCGGGCTTACCAGATCGGCAAGGTATAGAGCACCTGGAAGCGGGTCTGGTTTTCATCACGAAACGCCGTACCGCTCGGGAAGTCATTGCGATAGATCGCCTTGCGCGCCAACAGCCCGACGTTTTTCAGCGGGCCGCTCTGAATCACATAACCCAGTTCCATCTGGAATTCGCGCTCCTTGCGGTCCTCGGCGTTGTAGGCGGCCAACTCGATATTGTCGCCGCGTACGTAACGCAACCTTCCCTTCAAACCGGGCACCCCGGACGCCACGAAGTCGTAGTCATAGATCGCTTGCCAGGTGCGCTCCCTGGCGTTGAGAAAATCCGAAGCCATGGTCTGTTCGCTCATGCCCATCAACTCCGTGCCGGAGATGTAGGGCGTCGCCGTGTCGCCGCTGGAATGCATGTAGCCGAGGCTCACACGGTGCCCGCCGAAGCGGTAGCCGAACAATGCCGAGAGGTTGCGATTGTCCACCCTGCCCGCCTTGGCGCTGCCATCCTCGCGGCTGAAAAAGCTGCGCAAGTCGCTGGTGAACACACCTTCGCCGAGCGGCAGGTTATGCAGCAATGCCAGGGTGTCCTGTTGGTACAGGTCAGTCACCTCGGCATGGTAGGCGCGCAGACTGAGTTCTTTGTTGACCTGATAATCACCCCCTACGTACGCCAGATGCGAGGTGGTGGCGGCGCCGTTGAATCGCCGGTTTGGCGAGGCGATGCTCATGGCCTGATAGTCCGTGGAATCGCGCTTGTTGATGCGGTCGATATAGCCGGTGTTGAGGGTCAGGCCCTCGATATCTTTGGAACTGAGGGTCGTGCCGCGAAAGGTCTGTGGCAACAGTCGCGATGGGCTGGCGAAAGCGAACGGCAGGAAAATCGAGACATCGCCGCTCTTCACCGTGGATTGGGCAAATCTTAGTTTGGCCGTCGGGGCGAGCCGTGAATATTCATCCGCCGCGCGCTTGTCGCTGGCCGACACCGGCAACAACTCGGTGCCGCTACGATGCGGCGCAGAGTCGAGCTTGACCCCCAGCAACCCGCGAACGTCCAGACCGAATCCCACAACGCCTTCGGTAAACCCCGACTCCACGCCCAGGATGAAACCCTGGGCCCACTCCCGTGCAGCCGTCTTGGCGCCGCCGTCTTTGTAGTCACGGTCCATGTAGTAATTGCGCAGGGTCAAGTTGGCGTGACTGTCCTCGATAAACCCCTCTGCTCGCGATGTTGAGGGCAGGACGCTGAAGCCGAGAAGCGCCAGGAGCAATCCTGGATTAACACGGGACACACAGGAAACTGACGCCGCTGCATCGGCGTTGACGGGGTGTTTTGGCATGTTCGATATCCATTTTTATTGTTGTGCTGGATGCCTGACGACCACAGGGCAATCGGCTTCGTGGACAGAGAATGGAAACAGCCGAGGGTGATCGTCAATCGCAGATAGCCGATAATCGAACATTAATATTGTTATCTATTTTTCAACAAGATCATCATAAATCAATTAATCGATTGTTTTTAAAGGCTTTAATTCAGAGGATCGTGCCTTTTAAGAGGTCGTTCATTTTTTAGTTATATTTGTTATCTTAATCGCCAGCCATTACATCCAGCGTGCCGGAGTGCAACGGGATGGCTCGACTCCACAACAAAAACAACAATGAGGTTCACCCATGGACAGTCCATCGCGTCGCTCGACGCTGACAATCGCTTTGTGCTTTATCGTTGCGCTGATCGAGGGGTTCGATCTGCAGGCTGCCGGCACCGCTGCCGCGGGTTTGCGCCAGAGCTTTGCCCTGGACCCGAAGATGATGGGCTGGGTGTTCAGCGCCGGGATCATCGGCCTGCTGCCAGGTGCGTTTTTTGGCGGCTGGGTGGCCGATCGTATCGGCCGCAAGAAAATCCTCGTCGGCGCCGTACTGCTGTTCGGCGTCTTCTCGCTCTGCACCGCCTATGTCGAGAGCTATTCCAGCCTGCTGCTGGTGCGCTTCATGACCGGCCTGGGCCTGGGTGCCGCCCTGCCCAACCTGATTGCCCTGTGTGCCGAGGCCGTGAGCGAGCGCCATCGCGGCACCGCCATCAGCGTCATGTACTGCGGCGTACCCCTGGGCGGCGCGCTGGCGGCGGTGGTGGCGATGTTTTCCAGTGAACACTGGCAAACCACCTTTATCATCGGCGGTCTGACGCCCTTGCTGGTGGTGCCGCTGATGGCCCTGCTGCTGCCCGAATCCACGGCGTTTCGCCAGCAACACGTCACGACCGCCAGCCCACGGTCGTCCACCGCCCAGGCGCTGTTCGGCGAAGGACGCGCACGCTGCACGCTGGCCTTGTGGTTGAGCTACTTCTTCACCCTGACCGTGATGTACATGCTGCTCAACTGGCTGCCCTCGCTGTTGCTGGAACAGGGTTTCACCAAGCCCCAGGCAGGCATGGTGCAGATGCTGTTCAACATCGGCGGCGCCATGGGTTCGCTGCTCGGCGGGGTGATGCTGGACCGCTGCAACGGCCTGAAAGTGGTCCTGTTCGTGTACGCCGGGGTGTTGGCGGCGCTGGCCGGGGTCGGCCTGTCAGTGGGTATCGTGCCGATGGCCATCGCCGGGTTTGCCGTCGGGTTGTTCGTCATGGCCGCACAGCTGGTGCTGTACGCCCTGGCGCCCCCTTCCTACCCGACGTCGGTGCGCGCCACCGGTGTCGGCGCGGCCGTGGCCATCGGCCGGCTCGGTTCGGTGGCAGGTCCCCTGGCCGCCGGCCAGATCCTCGCCGCCGGTGCCGGCACCACTGGCGTGCTGCTGGCAACGTCACCGGGGCTGGTGATCGCCGCGCTGTCGATCCTGACCGTGATCGCCCGCAACGGCGCGACCACTGAGTCTCATCCGCAAGCTGCAAGCTGAGCCACGCCACCCTGGGGTTTGAGGAATGAAAATGCCCGGCAATTTGCCGTAATGCTGTTCACTTAAGCGAATGTGGTCCTCTGTAGGAGCGAGCCTGCTCGCGATGGTCGTTAACGATAACGCGTATTTACTGGCTAAACGCGGCGCTCTTGAGTCCATCGTCGGAACGCCGCCCGGAGCAAGCTCGCTCCTACAATTTCCTTAACTGAACAGCATTACGGCAATTTTCCGGGCATTTTCATGACCACCGAATCTGCCTCAAATCGATGCACATCATTGACTAATCAGTACAAGGGGGACCGTTAAGCGTCTTATTGCCCATCCACTTCGAACCGGTAAAACTGTCGATCCGGTTCGCTGACATCACTGAAGGGACGAAAGCCAGGGAGCCTTAAATACCGGCACCAATATCTACGACTACCATCACTGCGATTCCTCACCTGTCACACTCACTGATTGCAGCCAATCAACAAAGGCCCGCAAATGGACGGGCTTGTCGGCGTCAAGCGGAACCAGCGCATAGTAAGTCGGGCCGAGTGAGCGCAAAGCCGGAAAGGGTCTCTGCAACCGTCCGGCGGCACATTCGGCCTCAAGCGTTGGAAAGGGACCTATTCCGAAACCAAGCCCATCGACGACGGCCTGCAAGGTCACGAAGAAATGATCGAAGCGCAAGGTTCGGCTCGCTCGAAGCATCGGTTGATTTGCACTTTCCAACCAGGCTTCCCAGTCACCTGGGCGGGTTTCGGTGGTCAACCAGGTTTCGGCGGCCAGTTGCTCAACTGCCTCGATGCCTGTCCTGGCGAGCAAAGACGGGCTCGCAATCACCGTATTCGATTCCCGGTACAAGGGTATTGCCTGAAATTGACCACCGTTTGGTACGCCCCGTCGTATGGCAATGTCGAAACTTCCCGTGAACGCCGGTTGCGTCGAAAGCACGGTCGAAACGCGCACGTCCACCCCGGGGTGTGTCTCGGTAAATAAAGGCAATCGGGGGATCAGCCAGCGCATCGCGACGGTGGCCGGGGCGCTGACACGGATGATTTTCAGCTGCTGCTTCTTGCCATAGCGCTCGGCAGCGTCCGCGATGTGATCGAACGCGGCGCTGATTTCCCGGGCGAGCGCCCGGGCATGGGGCGACGCCACCATGCTCTGCCCATCACGCACAAACAGCGGTTGACCGAGCCACTCCTCAAGGGCCGCAATCTGCCGACTGACCGCGCCGTGAGTCAGGTTCAGTTCCCGGGCCGCAGCCGAGTAACTGCCTGCCCGGGCGGCCACTTCAAAAATGCGCAGCGCGTGAAGCGGCGGAAGTTTTTGCCTCATGTGTGAGCCTCATGCACAGGTATCGCCAGTTTAATTCGATTGTGTGAGAAAGATGCTCAGAATACGGTGAATCGCCGGTTTCAAACAGTGCAGGTCACTCACCGCGCCGTGCGCTCACTCATCGAAGGGAAGGCTTATCCATGACACAACTGATCAACGTGAACTCGCGCTCCTATCGCCTGTCGTCGGCACCGACGATTGTTATCTGCGTCGACGGATGCGAGCAGGAGTACATCAATCAAGCCATTCAAGCCGGACAGGCGCCGTTTCTTGCCGAACTTACCGGCTTCGGCACAGTGTTGACTGGCGATTGCGTGGTGCCTTCGTTCACCAACCCGAACAATCTGTCGATCGTCACCGGGGCCCCGCCATCCGTTCACGGTATTTGCGGCAACTTCTTTTTTGACCAGGAGACGCAAGAGGAGGTGTTGATGAATGACGCGAAGTACCTTCGCGCGCCGACCATTCTTGCCGAGATGGCCAAAGCGGGCCAGCTCGTCGCCGTGGTGACCGCAAAGGACAAGTTGCGCAACTTGCTGGGGCACCAACTGAAAGGGATCTGTTTTTCCGCTGAAAAAGCCGACCAGGTGAACCTGGAGGAACACGGTGTCGAGAACATCCTGGCAAGAGTCGGCATGCCCGTGCCTTCGGTGTACAGCGCAGACCTTTCCGAGTTCGTGTTTGCCGCCGGCCTCTCGTTGTTGACCAACGAACGCCCCGACTTCATGTACCTGTCCACTACCGATTATGTACAACACAAACATGCGCCAGGCACGCCCGAAGCCAATGCGTTCTACGCAATGATGGACAGCTACTTCAAGCGTTATCACGAGCAAGGCGCGATCGTGGCGATTACGGCGGATCACGGCATGAATGCCAAGACCGATGCGATAGGTCGCCCCAACATCCTGTTTTTGCAAGACCTTCTCGATACTCAATATGGCGCGCAGCGCACACGGGTATTACTGCCGATCACCGACCCCTACGTAGTGCATCACGGTGCGCTGGGCTCTTACGCGACCGTGTACTTGCGCGATGCGGTACCGCAGCGCGATGCCATCGACTTTCTCGCAGGCATCGCCGGTGTCGAGGCAGTCTTGACGCGTTCGCAGGCCTGCCAGCGGTTCGAACTGCCCGAAGACCGGATTGGCGACCTGGTGGTACTCGGTGAACGGCTGACGGTGCTTGGCAGTGCTGCCGACAAACACGACCTGTCCGGGCTGACGGTGCCCTTGCGTTCCCACGGTGGGGTGTCCGAGCAGAAAGTGCCACTGATCTTCAACCGCAAGCTGGTCGGTCTCGACAGCCCCGGCCGCCTGCGCAATTTCGACATCATCGATCTCGCGCTCAACCATCTCGCTTGATTCGCAAACCCGGCAGCGCAGCGAAGACTGCGCGCTCCCGCTTAATCCAAAAACTGGTTAGCGCAGCGAAAGACTGCGCGCCACACGGAGACAGGCATGCCTACAAAAACCGCTGATACCCTGCAATACAAGGCGAACTCGCGAGTATCCACCTTTGACCAATACAAATGGCGCGCACTGATCGGCGTTACGTTCTGCTATCTCTTCTATTACACCGGGCGCCAGACCCTGGGTTTCGCGATCCCCGGCATCCAGCATGATTACGGTTTATCGAAATACGAGATTGGCTGGATCAGCGCCATGATGTTGTGGTGCTACGCGGGCGGTCAGTTCATCAACGGCAACCTGGGCGACAAGTTCGGCGGCAAGCGAATGATGATCGCTGGCGCGATTCTCTCGCTGGGGGCCAACTGGGTCTTTAGCTTCGGCCACTCGTTCTGGTTTTTCCTGCTTGCGTGGGGGGCGAACGGTTACTTCCAATCCATGGGTTTTGCGCCCGGCAGTCGCCTGCTGTCGAACTGGTGGAGCCATAAACATCGCGGCTTTGTGTACGGTGTTTATGTCGGATTTTCCGGTTTCTCCTCTGTGCTCGCGTTTATTCTGCCGCTGGTCATTCTGGGCGCGATGCAACTGGACTGGATCTGGATTTTCCGGCTGGCACCACTGTCGATGCTACTTGGCGCAATTGTCCTGTGGTTTTTTGTCTCCGAGCGTCCCGAAGACAATAAATCGGCCCCCCTTGAACAGGCGGACGACACCTCGCTGCCGGCAGCGGAGGATAATTCAACCAGTGCACAGCGCTATGTAACCGTGCTGCGGAACTGGCGACTTTATATCACCGGATTCGCCATCGGTTTCCAGAACGCTGCGCGCTACGCATTAGTGGTCTGGGTACCGGTGCATTTTCTCGGGCTGGACTGGAAGACATCGTCAGCGATTATTGACCCGAAATGGATCACTATCGCGCTGCCCGTCGGGATGGCGTTGGGTGCCCTGTCGAACAGCTGGATTTCCGACGTGGTATTTCAAGGAAGACGTTATCTGGCGATAGTCTCGTACATGGTGCTCGCTTCAACAACCGCGATTGTCATGATGTTCGTGCCGCATGGAAGCATGGTCGCGATTGGCTTGCTGTTTCTTTGCGGGTTTTTCGTCTTCGGCCCGGCGTCGTCGTTCTGGGCCCTGTGTCCGGACATCTTTGGACGTCACGTTGCAGGCACTGCAACCGGCGTACTCAATACCATGTCCTATGCATTTGCAGGCATGAGTGAGCCAGTCATCGGCCACATGATCGATTCAACCGGTAGTACGTCGATCATTTTTCCGATAGTAGCGGGACTCTGTGGGGCGAGTGCAATGTTGTCGTTATTGATCAAACGCTGACAACCTTAATGCGCGGATCGTAGCGCCACAAGCGCCACGATTCGCGCGCCCCGAGCGATTTATGATAGCGATACTGACTCGCTCAGGGTTGTCGTTGCAGTGCGTATCAATGGCAACCGTTACCAGTATCGGTGAAGGCGGGACGGACTATCTATACTGGGTTGTGGATGTCCTTCGCAACAGGCAGAAATCGGCCAAAAGCGGCCCTTCACCTTTAAAGTCTAAAGCGCATGAAAGAAGCCTTTCTGTCGCTGTCCACATCGCACAGCACCTAATGCCCCTACTGCACACGACCACACCTCTCTCCAGTCGGACTCACCAAAACCTAGTTTCGAGGCGCGGCTTTCCAAACGGCCAGATCAAGAGTAATGTAATTCTTACTACAAATTACATAGCTAACTCTACATGAATAATTGGCTGGCTCTGATTCTTGGCTTACCCACTGCCAATGCCACCGAGCGCATGCGCGCCTGGCGTGCATTGAAAGCTTCGGGTGCTGTGGTTCTGCGCGATGGCGCGTATCTGCTGCCAGACACTGGCGCCTGCCGTGAAGCGCTGACGTCTGTCGAGCGCGATATCCTCGCCATCAATGGCACGGCCTACGTTCTGCCGGTCGTCGACCCTGGAGGTGAGCGCTTCGTCGAGTTGTTCGACCGTAGCGATGACTACGGCAAGCTTGGTGCGGAGATCGAAGAATGCCGTGGGCAGCTCAATCCTGAAAACGCATTGGCCACCACCAAGCAAATTCGCAAGCTGCGCAAAACCTACGATCAACTGGTCAGCATCGATTACTTCCCAGGCAAACCCAAGCATCAGATCGATTCGGCGTTGCAGGAGCTGGAGACGGCGGTCAGTAGAGCCCTGTCGCCGGATGAGCCACACAGCTGCAACCAACCAATAACGGCACTCAATCTCGGTGATTATCAGGGCCGTATCTGGGCAACCCGTAAACGTCCCTGGGTGGATCGTTTGGCTTGTGCCTGGTTGATTCGCCGCTTCATCGACCCTCAAGCCCAGATTCTCTGGCTCAACAGCCCAACAGACTGCCCAGCAGATGCACTGGGTTTTGACTTCGATGATGCGACCTTCAGTCATGTCGGCAACCGCGTGACCTTCGAAACCTTGCAAGCCAGTTTTGAGCTTGAAGAGCCCGGCCTAAACCGCATCGCGGCCTTGGTGCACTACCTCGATATCGGGGGCATTCAGCCGGTGGAGGCTGCCGGCATCGAGCGCGTGCTGGCAGGACTGCGCGAAACCATCACCCACGACGACCATTTGCTGGCTGCTGCGAGCGCTATTTTCGACGGTCTGCTCGCCGGGTTT
The DNA here is from genome assembly GCF_949768175.1 of Pseudomonas sp. IT-P74. Classification (NCBI taxonomy): domain Bacteria; kingdom Pseudomonadati; phylum Pseudomonadota; class Gammaproteobacteria; order Pseudomonadales; family Pseudomonadaceae; genus Pseudomonas; species Pseudomonas sp. IT-P74. Next base: position 27,021 of record NZ_CATKQD010000002.1, read on the forward strand.
GTGAAGGAGGAACAACCCAATGAATAAGGTGTTGGCATCAACGGCTGAAGAGGATCTATCGAGGCCAGAGGCGATCAGTTTGCGTGAGGCTTTCTGGTTCTGGTTGAAGCTGGGTTTCATCAGCTTCGGCGGGCCAGCCGGACAGATCTCGATCATGCACCAGGAACTGGTGGAGCGACGGCGTTGGATCTCCGAGCGCAGATTTCTGCATGCCCTCAACTACTGCATGCTGCTGCCTGGGCCAGAGGCTCAGCAGTTGGCAACCTATATCGGCTGGCTGATGCATCGAACCTGGGGTGGAGTGATTGCGGGCGTGCTGTTTGTGCTGCCCTCTTTGTTCATTCTCATCGCTTTGTCGTGGATGTACATCGCGTTCGGCGAAGTGCCTGTGGTGGCCGGCCTCTTCTATGGGATCAAGCCTGCCGTGACGGCCATCGTGGTGCAGGCGGCACATAGGATCGGCACTCGGGCGCTGAAGAATAATTGGCTATGGGCGATAGCAGCAGCTTCATTTACCGCGATCTTCGCGTTCAATGTTCCTTTCCCGCTGATCGTATTGGGGGCTGCGTTAATCGGCTATGTCGGAGGGCGTCTGGCGCCTGAGAAGTTCAGAATCGGGGGCCATAGCGCTGCCAAAAAGTCCTTCGGCCCAGCCTTGATCGATGACGACACCCCGTCCCCGGAACATGCCCGGTTCAGCTGGTTCAAACTTGCGTCGCTCGCCCTGATTGGCGCCGCGCTGTGGGCTTTGCCGATGGGTACTTTGATCGCCCTATTTGGCTGGGAAGGCACCTTGACCCAGATGGGCTGGTTCTTTACCAAGGCCGCGTTGCTGACTTTTGGCGGGGCCTATGCAGTCCTCCCGTATGTCTATCAAGGTGCGGTCGGTCACTATGGCTGGCTTACCCCGACCCAGATGATCGACGGTTTGGCACTGGGGGAAACCACACCAGGGCCGCTGATCATGGTGGTGGCCTTCGTCGGCTTTGTTGGAGCGTACGTCTCACAAGTGTTCGGTGCCGATCAGGTGTTTCTGGCCGGGGCTGTGGCCGCCTCGCTGGTGACATGGTTCACTTTCCTGCCCTCGTTTCTGTTCATTCTCGCCGGCGGCCCGCTCGTGGAGTCGACCCACAACGAACTCAAATTCACCGCACCGCTCACCGCCATTACGGCAGCCGTCGTTGGGGTGATTCTCAATCTGGCGTGTTTCTTTGGCTATCACGTGCTGTGGCCGAAGGGCTTCAGCGGCAACCTCGACTGGCCCTCTGCACTGATCGCCATCGCAGCGGCGATTGCCTTGTTCCGCTTCAAGCGGGGCGTCATCCAGGTGCTGATGGCCTGCGCGCTCGTTGGGTTGGCAGTACTGCTGCGCTAGACCGCATGAGTGGATTAACAATCTCTGGCGGGCACTGGGCCCGCCAGATCACCCAGCCTACCGAGCTAGGCAGGAGGTGTTCCATGAGGTGGATTACCCGTGAACGACCCAAGATCGACCGCATCGCTTGTCCCTGGTTGATCACACGCTTTATCGATCCCCAGCCTGAGTTTTTATACGTACCCAGTGGTGATGTGCTGCGATTAGCGGCGGAGAAAGACGCTGCGCCTTACGACATTCCCGGCGTAGAACTTACCCATGAGGGCGAACTGTGCAGTTTCGATGCATTTCTGAAGAAGTACCAACTCAGTGAGCCCACCTTGCAGCACTTGGCCAAGATCATACGCGGCGCTGATACCTCTCGCCTGGATCTGACTCCGCAATCGGCTGGGCTGTACGCCATCTCACTGGGACTGTCGCAGCGATATTCCGACGATCATGAAATGCTTTCGCATGGACTGATCCTGTACGACGCACTCTATGCATGGTGCAAGGAGTGCCAAGGTGAATCGCATAACTGGCCTCCACAAATGTGAGAAAGCCAGCTTGCATTGAAGCCCAGCCTCAAGCTGGGCTTTTACCGTTTAGTGGCAGTGGTAGTCGTTCGTTTTATGGTTGCGGTGGCAACCTTTTGCATCAGTACCGCCGCTGTGCGCGAAGGCCGCCACGGAGGTAATGGAAAGTAAAGAGGCGATCAAAAGGGCAGACAGTTTCATCAGGGCTTGCTCCATGCTCATGTTTTTACATCCGTGAGACCTCTCACGCTCCGCAGAGTATGGCTAATTGCCTTCACTGGGCAAGCGCCTTCCTTACTCTCTGCCTGACATTCGATGAAAGGCTGAGCGCCTACTTCTTGAGCTGTCCCCGCCTCTAGTTTAGGATGGTGCTATATCCCCCTAGGGGGGATATAAAAACATCTATAAACGAGAAACTCGTCGCTCTCTTTCTTCGAGAAATGCTCGACAACCAGATGGGCACACGCCTCTCCATGTGAGATTTCTCATGCTGAAAATCCTGGCCAACCGAACCTACCGCCATCTCTTTCTAGCCCAAGTGATTGCGCTCATAGGAACAGGTCTTGCCACTGTCGCGCTGGGCCTACTGGCATTCGATCTTGCAGGAGCCCAAGCGGGGGCCGTCCTTGGTACAGCGTTGGCGATTAAGATGACGGCCTACATCGGCGTTGCGCCCATTGCAGCAGCTTTTGCAGAGCGTCTCCCCCGTCGGGCAATGCTGGTTTCGCTGGATCTGGTGCGAGCCTTGGTTGCGCTGGCTCTGCCGTTCGTGACCGAGGTCTGGCAAATCTACGTACTGATTTTCGTCCTTCAGTCAGCCTCAGCAGCGTTCACACCGACATTCCAGGCGACCATTCCAGACATACTGCCGGATGAAGATGACTACACCCGTGCCTTGTCGCTATCGCGTCTGGCCTACGATCTCGAAAGCGTCGCCAGCCCTATACTCGCCGCAGCACTGCTGACAGTGATCAGCTTCCACAACCTATTCGCCGGCACTGTCATTGGGTTCCTTGCCTCAGCGGCATTGGTCGGCACAGTGCTGCTGCCAAAGGCGAAGCAAACACCGCGACGTAGCATCTATGAGCGAACCACCCGTGGCATGCGTATATTCCTGGCGACGCCGCGCCTGCGAGGGCTGCTGGCTCTCAACCTGACGGTAGCTGCCGCCAGTGCCATGGTTATCATCAATACGGTAGTGCTGGTGCAGTCGCGCTTCGCTCTGCCGCAGAGTTCTACGGCATTGGCGCTGGCCGCGTTTGGCGGCGGCTCCATGATCGCTGCTTTGGTCTTACCTCGGCTTTTGAAAGACATCAAAGACCGAACGGCCATGCTGTTTGGCGGAGGAATCTTGGTAGTAGGCTTGGCCGTTGGCATCAACCTGACCACCTACAATTTCCTGTTGCCGTTGTGGATGTTGCTCGGCGTGGGCTATTCCCTGGCGCAGACCCCGAGCGGTCGGCTGTTGCGTCGCTCGGCGCATGCCGAAGATCGCCCGGCATTGTTTGCCGCCCAATTTGCGCTGTCCCATGCCTGCTGGTTGATTACCTACCCACTTGCGGGATGGCTGGGTGCCAACATCAGCCTTACGGCGTCGTTTGTTGGGCTAGCTATTGTGGCTGGTGGCGCACTGGTGGTCAGCATTGTGATCTGGCGTCCGGCTCATGACCAAGAGTCGATCAAACACACCCATGAGAACCTGCCGGACGATCACACTCACTTCGACAGCCAAGAGGGTGCGGATCACGAACACCCTTATGTGATCGACGACCAGCATCGCCGATGGCCAGATAGACGACCGTAGTCCCTAAGATTTGCTAAGACTGGTTGGCCATGTCAGATCTAGAGGTACTTGGTGATTTGCTTGAAAGCTTCCAGCGGTGCACGCTCGCCATTGTTCAAGGCCGAGACGGTGTCCTCCAGGCAGTGATCGATGTGATCCTGAATGAGCGTGCGCTTGGCTTGGCACACGGCTTTTTCAACCGCATGCAGCTGTTGGGCGATGTCCACGCACTGACGACCCTCTTCAATCATGGTGATGATGCCGCGTAAATGGCCGTCCGCCCGCTTGAGGCGCTTGATGATCGCCTCATGACTTTGGTGGGTATGGGGATGGTTGTGTTCGTGTTCGTGCTCACTCATGGCTTGAGCCTCGGGCCTCAATGAATTACGCTGGCATCCTATCCCCCCTAGGAGGATATGGTCAAACGCGTCAAAGCCCTACAAAACGAGTTGAAACCCGAACGCTATGTTCAGCAGAACACTGACAACCACGGTGGTAATCGCGCTTGTTCTCGCCATGTTTGTGGCCTGGGCCGGGCATACCTATACGTTGTCAGTGACACCGAAACAGCCAGCTTGGGAGATTGCGCAAGACGCCCATCACTCCCATGAACAGCAGGCCGAGATGTCGTGTGCGAGCTGCTCGGATCACTATCACTCGCCGCTGACCCCTGACCATCAGCACGAAACGCCACAGCTCACCTCCGCGTTGAGCTTGGCCGCGCAGCCGAAGCTCTCTTTGCGGGTCGATGCCCCACGCTATTCCGTTCCCCGTCCGCCGATTTTCTTGATTGAGCGGCCACCCCGTCCTTCGTTCGCATCCTGACCATGGCCGCCCTGCGGCCTTTGATCCCTGCAACGTAGGATTGATCTATGTATTCGCACTCGATGAGCGGCGTTGACGCACTTACTGCGCCTTCGCGTCGCCTGCTACTGCTGCTTTTTTTATTTGTCGCGTCACTTTTCCTCGCAATGCCCGAGGCGATGGCTCATGCCGTCGCCGAAGGTGACAAGGGATTCATCCAGGAAAGCTCCGGCGTCATGTTGCTGCCCTTCATCTACATGGGCGCCAAGCACATGATGACGGGCTACGACCACCTGCTGTTTCTGTTCGGGGTGATCTTTTTCCTCTACCGCCTGAAGGATGTTGGGCTCTACGTCACGCTATTCGCCGTAGGCCACTCGGTCACGCTGCTGCTGGGCGTGCTGACCGAGGTCAGCATCAGCTCCTACATCATCGACGCCATCATCGGATTCTCGGTGGTGTACAAGGCGCTCGACAACCTGGGTGCATTCCAGCGCTGGTTCGGCTTCCAACCCAACACCAAAGTGGCCACGCTGATCTTCGGCCTGCTCCATGGTTTCGGTCTGGCCACCAAGATTCAGGAATACGAGATCTCGCCTGATGGCCTGATTCCGAACCTGATCGCCTTCAACGTTGGTGTCGAGATTGGCCAATTGCTGGCCCTCAGTGCGATTCTCATTCTGATGGGGTATTGGCGGCGCACCGGCAGTTTCTGGCGCCATGCCTACACCGCTAACGTCGCCATGATGTGTGCCGGTTTCCTCCTGATGGGTTACCAGATCACCGGTCTGTTTGTCTCCGCGTAAGGAATTCTGACCATGTTTAATACTCCGCTTCCAACCGTTAATGAATTGCCTAGCACTCGCAAACTCGTGCGTTCGACTGTCATTGCACTGCTGACTGCGGTCGGTCTGCTGGTGACCGTGGTCATGCCTTCGGAATATGCCGTTGATCCTACGGGTGTGGGACGCGCACTGGGCCTGACCCAGATGGGCGAATTGAAGATCACCCTTGCCCAAGAGGCATTGGCGGATGCAGCGCCGCCGCAAGCAGTAGCTCCAGCTCCAGCTCCAGCTCCAGCTCCAGCTCCAGCTCCAGCTCCAGCTCCAGCTCCACAGATTGCGCAAATCCAGCCTGCTGCGTTACCTGCGACCCAACCAGCGGCTACACCTGCCCCAGCTATGAAGTCGAATCAAATGACCGTCACACTCAAACCGGGTGAAGGGACAGAGATCAAACTTGAAGTGCTGAAGAACAAGACAGTCAGCTATGAATGGGCAGCGGCTGGCGGGCCTGTGAACTACGACACCCATGGCGAGCCCTACAACGGTGAAAAGGGTTACTTCCACAGCTACAACAAGGGCAAGCAGGTCAAAAGTGATAAAGGTGAGTTCACCGCCATTTTTGACGGTACTCACGGCTGGTTTTGGCGTAATCGCAGCAATAACGACGTGACCATTTCGTTGAAGACGAGCGGTGACTACCTGAACGTCAAACAGTAATCCGAAACCAGCAACGGTTGTCCTTCTGCCAAAACGCGGGACTCAGCCTGACCACAGACCATTTTTTTCATCCATTTTTGTAGAGTCTTCCCATGAAAACCCCAACTTCTCTGATTCGTTCGATTCTCCTGATCTGCTTCCTAGGCCTGATGACGGCATGCGGCGGTGGCGAGAAAGGCGCAACCTCCGAGAGCGCCGAGCACGGACATTCGCACGAGTAACACCCTGAAACAAACAAGGCCGCGATTGCGGCCTTGTTTGTTTCTATGTGACGACACTGTCCTCTGGGCCAGCGATTGAGTGACACAAAATGAATGTCGGCTTTGGGTCGATTGTCGCCCTTTGGGGCGGGCAACAATCGGCCAGGAGCGGTCATTCCAATTCTGTTTGCGCGAAACCTTGGAATTGGCCAACACGCCCTCATAACAGTGGCTATACACAACGCTCCCGAGAGGAAGGACAGACCATGACCAGACACACCGAAACTGCCATTCTCGCCGGCGGCTGCTTCTGGGGCATGCAGGATCTGCTGCGGCGCTATCCCGGTGTGCTGCACACGCGGGTCGGTTATACCGGCGGCGATGTGCCGAATGCCACCTATCGCAACCATGGCAACCACGCCGAAGCCATCGAGATCGTCTTCGACCCTGCCGTAATCAGCTACCGGCAGATTCTTGAGTTCTTCTTCCAGATACACGACCCCAGCACGCCCAACCGTCAGGGTAACGACCTGGGCCCCAGCTATCGTTCGGCGATCTACTACCTCAACGAACAGCAACGCGACATTGCCGAGGACACCGCTGCCGATGTCGATGCTTCACACCTGTGGCCAGGCCGAGTAGTCACCGAAATCGAACCAGTGGGGCCTTTTTGGGAGGCGGAACCAGAACACCAGGATTACCTCGAACGTATTCCGAACGGCTACACATGCCACTTCATCCGCCCGAACTGGAAGCTCCCCAAGCGCGCCTGAAAGTCGAGTTTGTGAGGCGCAGAGGTGACCGCTTCCGACCGTTTTCCGCCCTTACGACAGGCAGCAACCAGCCAGGAGCGCGAGGTGGACTCACCAACAATACTTGCCAGCATCCCCGGCACTGAAGGTTTCCTCCTCCTCTTATGTGACGCCTCGAACACCGGGCTCGCAATATCGCCCGATGATCTCGAACAATCGATGGCACGATGTCGCAAGGTAAGGTTCAGACGCTGTGGCAACTCCGAGCAACAGGCCGGAGGAGCTCCCGGACGGCGTCGCGAACCACGCTGACAAAGGCGATGGGGCCATGCCAAAGGTCATCGCTTCCCGAACGATTTGCACGTCGGGTGCCCCGTCGGGGAGTCTGAGAAGCACGGCCAGGCCTGCCTTGACCCACTCTGCATCGTGCATTCGTAACTGCTCGCATAACGCGTCACGCTGGGCAACATACAGTCGCTTGAGCCGACGGACACGCCGAATGTAGTGGCCTTCGCGCATAAATTGAGCCGTGGCGAGTTGAATGACGGGTGAAGGCGCGGGGGCAAGCGTCGTCGCCACCTCGGAGAACGCAGTAATAAGTTCGGTTGGCGCTACAACAAATCCAAGTCGCAGCCCCGGGCTCACAGTCTTGCTGAAAGAACCTATGTGGATAACCCGTTTACCCTCGTCCAAAGACGCCAAGGCAGGGGCCGCCCGGCCTTCCAGTTGCAGCTCGCTGAGGTAGTCATCTTCGATGATCCAGGCGTCGCTGGAGACCGCCCATTCGAGCAGTTGAAGCCGTCGCCTCAATGACAGAGTCGAGCCCAAAGGCGCTTGTTGACCGGGGGTCAGGACGGCTAATGCAGCGTCCGCGGCCTTCTCGATTCCGTAGTCTACGTTGAGGCCTTCGGCGTCCACCGGAATCGGAATGACATTCAAGCGAGCGAGCTCCAACCCCTTGCGGGTAAGAAAGAATCCGGGCTCCTCCATCCAGACCTTCTTACCGTCCAGACCTAACACCCGCAGTGCAAGCCCTAAGCCGGAGCTGTATCCCGACGTGATGAACACCTGCTCAGGGAGGCAGTGCAGGTTTCTGGAGATGGAGAGATAGCCTGCAATCTCTCGACGCATCTCATATTCCCCGCGAGGATCGGGATAGATCAGTGACGAGAAAGATCCTGCTTTCAACAGATTGGACGAGCGCGCGCGTGCGAAAAGCTTTTCCAGGCCATCAAACGCTGGAATACCGAGCTGAAAGATTGCAGGTCCAGTGTTCACCCGCTCATAGGCGCTCATAAAAGCTCCAGGCCCCGGTGGTGCCGGTTGAGCCGTCGCGGCACGGGGGCGTGGCGCCACGCGTGTGCCCTTTGCTCCGAATGTTTCGATCATTTGGGCGTCGGCTAATCGTTCATACGCCGTTTGAACGGTCCCGCGCGCCACACCAAGGTGCGCGGCGAGATCCTGCCACGAAGGCAATCGAGTACCTGGTGTGAGCAGGCCTGACTCTATTGCCCTGCTGATACTCAAACGAATCTGCTCTGACAGGGACAGCTTTGCTGTTCGGTCGAGCTGGATTTGCAGGTCTGAATTCATATTCTTGGTACACACAAAGGTGGGTGATCTTGGTTCTTTTATTCGTACCATCGACGGTACAAGATTTAAAGACCAAGCCGGAGAAACCTACCCCCTCATCCATAGGAACCATCATGACCAACGCCGTCATCGAATGTATCGTGAGTCGCAGTGCCGCCAAGTACTACGACCCTGCCGCCACTTTGAGCGACGACCAAATCCGTGAGTTGGTGCGAATCGGCACCACGGCACCAACGTCCTTCCATATACAGAACTGGCGCTTCATCGCGGTACGTACGCCTGGAGCCAAAGCCCGGTTGAGTCCTATCGCCTGGAATCAGCCCCCGATCACTGAAGCCGCCGTTACCTTCATCATCTGCGGCCAACTGGCCGATTCCAGCGTCATACCCGAACGCCTTGCGCCGCTGGTGGAAGCGGGCGTCATGCCCGCAACGATGGTGCCGGATTGGGAACTCCCCGCGCGCGATTTGTATTCAGAGCACCCACAGCGCCAGCGTGACGAGGCAGTACGCACCGCCACCTTCGGTGCGTCGGCGATCATCTATGCCGCCCGCTCGCTAGGCCTGGGTTCGACGCCGATGATCGGTTTCGATGCCGAAGCGGTGGCCCGCGAATTCGGACTGGCTGAAAACGAAGTGCCGGTCATGTTGTTGTCCATAGGCGCGGAACGTCCGGGGAACTGGGCTCAGAAGCCGCGCCGTCCGCTGTCTGATGTGTTGGATCTCGTTTAACTGTTAATAAACCAGGTAATTGACGGAGACTACAATGCCTAGAAGTGCAGTTCTAAAGCCGGAACAAGTGCCGGCCGATTCGAAACCGACTCTCGATGCGTTCACCAGGAACATCGGGTTCACTCCAAACATGATGATGACCTTCGCGCAGAGTCCAATCGCGTTCAACTCATGGGCTACTCTGCTCGGCTCCTTGAGCAAAGCGCTCGATCTGAAGACGCGTGACAGTATCGGCCTCGCCGTCTCCGAAGCGAATGGCTGCAACTACTGCCTGACGGTTCACAGCTTTACGGCCGAGCATATGGCCAAGCTGTCGGCCGATGAAATCATTCTCGCTCGCAAGGGCCATGCCCCCGACCCGAAGCGCGACGCTGCCCTCCAGTTCTCCCACAAAGTCATCGAGACTCGCGGCAAGGTCAGTGACGCTGATCTGAAAGCTGTCCGTGATGCGGGCTACACCGATGCGAATATCATGGAGATTGTCGCGTTGGTGGCCATGTACTCCCTGACGAACTTTTTCAATAACGTGTTCGATCCCGAAAAGGACTTCCCTGCCGTTACGCTGGCTGGCTCGATCTGAGTTCGATCCGCCCCGCAAATACCGCGTATAGGCAAACGGTACTCACATTCGCGACGGTCAGGCCCGGACCGTCGCTACCGTCCCGAAAAAGTCCCATTGACGAATCAACAGCCGTTCCTGAGCGTCCAGCTTTTCCACATGAGTATCAGATGAGCACATGCAAAGAATAAGACATACATAAATAAGCGAACACGAGTCTTGCTGTTCAGGTTAACGTGAAAAACAGATCTGCCCCCGCGCCCTCACTCAAGAACCTCATTTACTTCGCACCATTAAATTGACTTATCTTTAGCAGTTTCTTCAACTGGAAAACACATACTGTCCTTTGACTTTTCTCGGTGAAAAAAAAGCCAAATCCGGAAATAACTTCTGGCGAACGTAGAATATATAAGCAAACATTCCGAGCGCTATGGCCGAGCCGATAAACATTGTAATGGACCCTGAAGCCAACCCGTCCACCTGCCTCGCTACCGAGCCCATGGACAGAATAATATATGCATTGTAAGCGCCTGCCAGATGATTGTAGAACCCCCAGGCAAACAAGAGCGGGATAAGTGCGCCCAAACCACCAACGACCCATCTGGCGTTAGGCCCAATAGTCGAACCTGCAATAAATCCGACTAGAAGAACGAGTGCAGCCCGGATAAACATGAGTGTAATAACGGCATTAACCTTGCGGTCATGTATATCGCAGAGGTAGGGATCAGCAGTTGAAGCGATCAACCTGGCAAGCAGACGGTCCTTGACCCCTTGGCCTGAAAGCCGAGTGAATACTTCCGATTTCGGTACTCCGGACGAGATCAGGTCTTTTACTTTGGCTTTAGCTTCTTTTTTGTTCATGTTAGTGACGACTCCGTGGCACAAGGGCAATTTGTGATGACGCCTGAAGCGAGGTGATCACGTTTTCACGAGCCTGCTGAACGGTGTTCCCCCCAACACGTACAGGTAGCTGACCAAGCATAGCCACTAATCTGCCACTAGACTGCCTTCAGCCAAACACGGCCGGTGGTCGTCGCATTACGACTGTCGCCGGCGTTTGGCTAAGCTTAGTAAATCAGGACGAACCGAAACCTTAAGTGATAGCGGCCATCAACGGATCCGGATTGGCATAAAGGCGGCACTCCCAAGGGAGACGACTATGTATGCGGTGATAAGAACCTACCTGGGTACTGGAGCAAAGCAGCTTTTCGAGCTGTTGGAAGAGCGCAATGCCGACGTCGAAGCGACCCTGCGGACAGTGCCTGGCCTCGTTAGCTACACACTGTTGAATACGGGTGACGGTGGCACGGCGGTGACTGTTTGCACGGACAGGGCCGGCAGCGATGCGAGCCTGAAAGTCGCGCGTGAATGGATTCAGAAAAATGCCTCGAATATCCACGCGAAACCGCCGATCGTAACGGAAGGCCCGGTCATTGTGCAGATCAGCTAGCGACCGATCCGCAGGATAGTGAGTGCTATACTTTTTTCAGATTGCACGGGGTGTGCAACGTTCCCCACAGTACAGCTACCGACTGCTGCCGGACAGAGGAGGTCTGCAGCAACCCGAGATGGGAGGTGTTGCATGAACCGGCACTATTACATCAGTGACAATCTCAACGATCTTGAAAACGTTGAATATGAATTGGAAGCCAGCGGCATCAATTCCGAACAGATTCATGTACTCAGTGAAAAAGTTGCTGATGTAGAAGAACATCACCTCCACGAGATCAGCTCGTTAATGGAACAGGATGCTGTTCACTCTGGTGAGATTGGTGCGGTGATCGGTGTGCCACTCGCGGCATTGGTACTGGTTGGCGCCTATTGGATGGGCTGGACCGAATCCGCCGCAGGCTGGATGCCCTTTATCTTCCTTGCCATTGTTGTATTGGGCTTCTGCATCTGGGAAGGCGGTTTTTTTGGCTTCCAGGTGCCGAACACTCACTTCCGCAATTTCAAACAGGCAGTAAAAGAAGGCAAACATATCTTCTTCGTGGATGTTGAACCGAATCAGGAATCGGTACTGGATCAGGTCATCAAACAGCATCCGAAGCTGAAGATCGCCGGCACGGGAGCGGCAGCCCCCCACTGGACGGTGGCCTGGCAGCACAAATGGCATCAGTTCAAGCGAGTGATATCCGGTTAGCCCGGAGACTCGAGGCCATCCGAACGCTGCTTACTGACCAAAGAAAATGACCCGGCTGAGGAAGACATAGTCTGCCTCGGTGGCCATCAGCCCGATGAGCACCAGTAAACACAAAGGTGGCACCAATATGGCGTAGACCATCGCCAGGCGCTCCCATGCCATATGCATGAAGATGGAGACAATCAAACCTGCCTTCAACAACATGAAAGTGATAATCAGAGACCACCGAAGATAACCATGGAAGTGGAAATAATCGACAAGGTACGACAGCGTGCTGAGGACAAATAACAGCCCCCAGATCTTAAGGTACAAACTGATTGGATGTTGCTGACCCTGAGCATGTGCCATCACTCGTGCTCCTCTACCATAAATAGAAGAATGCAAAAATAAATACCCACACCAAATCCACGAAGTGCCAATAGAGCCCGGCTATCTCGACGTTCTGATAGTTTCCGGAGCGCTCATAGTCTCCGCGCCATACTTTCAGCGCCACAATGCTGAGATAGAGGGCGCCGATTGACACGTGCAGTCCGTGAAATCCGGTAATCATGAAAAAGCTGGCACCAAATTGCGCGGCTCCCATGGGGTTCCCCCAGGGACGGACCCCTTCTGCGATCAGCTTGCTCCATTCGAATGCCTGCATGCTGACGAAAGTCACCCCCAGGGCAGCCGTGGCCAGCATCAGCGCCGTGGTTTTCGCGCGATTACGGCGATAGGCGAAATTGACGGCCATGGCCATGGTGCCGCTGCTGCTGATCAGCACAAAAGTCATGATGGCGATCAGAATAAGCGGGATTTCCCTGCCGCCGATCGTCAATGCGAACACTTCACTGGGGTTCGGCCAGGCGCTGGTGATGGTCATGCGTACCGACATGTAGCCGGTCAGAAAACAGGTGAATATAAACGTATCGCTGAGCAGGAATATCCACATCATCGCCTTGCCCCAGGGCACCTGTTTGAAGGCCTCTTTATCCGAGGACCAATCGCTGGCGATGCCCTGCCATCCCGGTGCAGGCGGCGAACCTGGTGGATTGGATGAACGGGGCTCGACTTGGGCTTGTGAGTGCAATGCCATGGCTGTTACCTCAGGCCGCAGAATCTGGCGATGGCTTCATAGGTTTGCGGCGTGCTGGCCAGCAGCGCGAAAAGCACGAACCAAAGGCCCAGCAAGTAATGCCAATAGATGGCACAGAGCTCGACGCCGGCGCCAAGTTGCGCCAGTGGCACATGACGCAGGAATCTGGCGACGATCCAGCACCAGGCGATCAGCCCGCCCAGCAGGTGGAGCCCATGCAGGCCGGTCAACAGGTAGAAGAAACTGTTGGCCGGATTGCCGGCGACAAAGTAGCCCCAGGCGACAAACTGCTGCCAGACCCAGAGTTGCCCCGCCAGAAAGGCAATGGCAAAGACACCCCCCAATGCAAAACCAACGACAGTTGCGCCCGGCCGAGCCTTTCGCGCGGCCATGCGCGACCCTTGCAGTGCGATGCAACTCAATACCAGAAATGCCGAATTCAACCAGAGCGGCCGCAGATTGCCTAACGGCGCCAAAGGCTCTGTCAGGGGGAGCCAGTCGGCCATTTGTGAACGGGCAATGAAGGCGATCAGGAAGAGGAAGAACAACGAACTCACCACCACCAGAAACAAGCGCAGCCCTACCCTTGCGGTTTGCCTTCTATTGGCATCCTCGGCGGCCTGAATACCCTCAGGGTCGCGACTCCAGCTGCCGCCGGGATCAGCGCCGTCGGCGTTTCTCAATAGCAGCCTGTTCATGTCTTGATGTCCGCCCTGGTTCCGGCACTGAGTTGCCGCATCTGCTCCAGTTCCTCGGCGGAGACCGTTTGCGGCACGAAATCCTGCTCGATCCCCGGCACACTGTAGTCATACGCCCAGCGATGCACGACCGGCAATTTCTCTCCCCAGTTACCGTGTTTCGGCGGAGTGTCCGGCGTTTGCCATTCCAGGCTGGCCGCGCCCCAGGGATTACCGCCTGCCGGCTTGCCCTTGAATGCACTCCAGGTCAGGTTGAACAGGAACAGCAACTGGGAAACGCCGACAGTCAATGCGACCACCGTAATGAAGGCATTCAAGTCTTGCGCGGACTGCGGGATGAACGCGTAGTTTTCATAGGCGTAGTAGCGACGGGGCATGCCCTGGAAACCCAGGTAGTGCATGGGGAAGAAGATGGCGTAGGTGCCCAGAAAGGTAATCCAGAAATGCAGCTTGCCCAGGGTGTCGTTCCACATGCGCCCAGTGACTTTCGGGTACCAGTGATAAATGCCGCCGAACACCACCAGTACCGGAGCGACCCCCATGACCATATGAAAGTGGGCCACGACGAAATAGGTGTCCGAGAGCGGGATGTCCACGATCACATTGCCGAGAAACAACCCGGTCAGACCACCGACCAGGAAGGTGACGATAAAGGCCAGGGCAAACAGCATTGGCACGGTCAGGTGGATGTCGCCCCGCCACAGGGTCAATACCCAGTTATAGACTTTCAGCGCGGTCGGCACCGCGATGATCAAGGTGGTGACGGCGAAGAAAAAGCCAAAGTACGGGTTCATTCCGCTGACATACATATGGTGTGCCCAGACCACAAAACTGAGTACGCCAATCGCAATAATGGCCCACACCATCATTCGGTAACCGAAGATATTTTTACGCGCATGGGTACTGATCAAGTCGGACACCAGGCCAAATGCAGGGAGTGCAACGATGTAGACCTCCGGGTGGCCGAAGAACCAGAACAGGTGCTGGAACAATATCGGGCTGCCACCCTGGTGATCGAGCTGCTGCCCCAGCGAGATCATCGCCGGCATGAAGAAGCTGGTGCCCAACAGCTTGTCGAACAGCATCATCACCGCACTGACAAACAATGCCGGGAACGCCAGCAAGGCCATGATCGAGGCCATGAAGATGCCCCATACCGAGAGCGGCATGCGAAACAGGGTCATGCCGTGCGTGCGCGCCTGCAACACCGTGGTGACGTAGTTCAACCCGCCCATGGTGGCCGCGACAATGAAAATCGCCAGTGAGACGAGCATCAGGACAATGCCCCACTCGACCCCCGGTGTCCCCTGGGTGATCGACTGTGGCGGATAGAGCGTCCAGCCGGAACCTGTGGGGCCGCCCGGGACAAAAAAACTGCTGAGCAACACCAGTACCGCCACCAGGTAAAACCAGTAACTGAGCATGTTGACATAGGGGAAGACCATGTCGCGGGCGCCCACCATCAGCGGGATCAGATAGTTGCCAAAGCCACCCAGAAACAAGGCCGTGAGCAAATAAATGACCATGATCATGCCGTGCATGGTCATCGCCTGATAGTAAGTACTGGCGTCCATGAACGCCAAACTGCCGGGAAAGCCTATCTGCATGCGCATCAAGCCGGACAACACCAACGCGATAAGTCCCACGAAGATGGCCGTCAACGAATATTGAATGGCTATGACCTTGTGGTCCTGACTCCAGATGTATTTGGTCAGGAAACTTTTGGGCTCGTGCAGCGCTTCTGTTTCGGCTTGCTCCGCATAGGCCATCACGTCACCCTCCTGCCGAAGTTTCAGTGTTTTCCTGGCTGCTTTACGGCTACTTCCCTGGCTCCGCGTTGTTCGCATCAGTGTCAGCATTCGCTTTGGACTTGATGAAAGCGATCAGTGCATTCAGCTCCTCGTCACTTGGAGCCAGAGCCGGCATGACGGCGGCATAGCCCTTGACGATTTTGGCGTTGGGATGAAGAACCGAATCCTTGAGATAGCCCTCATCGACCTTTACGCTCGTATCGTCGGCAAAGGTTTCCGTCTTGCCATACAGGCCCTGCCAGCTGGGGCCGACGCCCTTGTTGCCATCGACACTGTGGCAAGCCAGACAGCCGAGCGACCCGGCCAGCCGCTGCCCCTGCGCCACCAGGTCTTCACCCGGGCTCGACGTTTCGCCGGTCGAAGGTTCATCGTCTTGCCCCGCGGCACCCAGTGATTTGATCAGGGCGATGACAGCACCCAGTTCATCGTCCTTGAGAGTATAGGCCACCATGACCGGCGGGTAGCCCTGCACCAGTCGGGCCTTCGGATCGAGAATCGACTCCTTCAGGTAGGCCTCGTCGACCTGCACACGGGTGCCATCGACAAGCTGTTCAGTGCGGCCGTACAACCCTTTCCATCCCGGGCCGAGACTGGCACCGCCATCCTGGCTATGGCAGGCCTTGCAGCCGAGTTGTTCGACCAACTGGCGGCCTTTTTCCACCACGCTGTCTCGACCGGGTTTGGCCGCTGTCGTCAATGTCTGCGCAAAAGTCGGTTGGCCTTTGAGCCATTGATCGAAGACGCCCTGCTCTTCCACGATCATATGGCCGCGCATGTTGTAATGACCTACGCCACAGAACTCAGCGCAAAGGACTTCGTATTTTCCGGTTTTAGTCGGCGTAAACCAAAAGTACGACACCATCCCAGGCACCATATCCATCTTGCTGCGAATTTGCGGTACATAGAAATCGTGCAGGACATCTTTAGCCCGCAGCAAGACTTTCACCGGCCGATCGAGCGGCAGGCGAACCTCATTATTCATGACAAGCACATCGTCCTGCCCGGCAGGATCCTTGGGATCAACGCCGAGGGGATTGGCCGAATCGACAAACCTGATATCCGACTTGCCCAACTTCCCGTCCTGGCCGGGAAAACGAAAGGCCCACTGCCACTGCTGGGCAATTACTTCAAGTTCGTAGGCCTCTTTCGGCACCCGGATGAAGTCGTTGTAGACAACCAGGCCTGGCGCCAACATCCCGGCAATACCTAGTGAGGTCACGATAATCAACCACAGTTCCAGCTTTTTGTTTTCCGGCTGGTAGGCCGCCCTGGCACCCTCCTTGTGACGATATCGCATCACCGCGACTGCCATGAATACCGTGATGGCAATGAAGAATATTCCGCTGATGATCAGGGTGATGAACAGGGTGGTGTCTATGGACCCCCAGTTGGAAGCTGCCGGCGTCGCATGCCAGGGCGCCAGTATGTGGAATAGCACTGATGCAATAACGATTAGTATCAGGATAATTGCTATTGCCATTTCCTCTTCATCCTATTCCTGTTGTTCATTGGTTACGCAAAAGCATCGCCACTGACATCCAAGCAAGGCAGACAAATACCACCCGTCCGGGCGGCAAAGTCCGTAAGAAGTATAGAGCCCATCGGGTTGTACCGTGGGCTTGGCCAGCGAGGTCCGGCGACCGGCTATACTGAATGTCTGATGGCGAACAGCAGAGATCGGTCGGAAGCGGTGCCAAAAGACGAACTCTGCCATTAAGTAGTCATCAAACATGAGTGATGGCATTGAGCAGGGACGACAGCCACAGAGTCCAGCAATCCAACTGGAGGTTTCGTCATGAGTGCCCTGACGATCGAAGGCTGGTGCAAAACCGGCAACGCCCAAAAGTCCACCCCGATGGGGGAAGTCCATTTCAACGTCGATGGATCTCTGCATCTGCGTCTGGAGGAAGCTGAAGAGCGCTTGCAGAAGACCCACGATCGGGAAGCCATGGTCGATGTCGATATGGATTCGATGGAGTTGATCATGCCCGAGGGATACGCCCCCTTGTCCGACTGCCAGATGCGTGTCTATCTGCACCACGACCGCGGACAGTTCCATCTGGTTGGGCACCGAGCGAGTGACGGCAGTTTGATCTACACCAACGCGGTGTTGATTGATCAACTGCTCGAGTAGCGGTTACGTGATTCCCGGCATCGGTGTTTCCCCGCGGGGGTAATGTGCGGTGCCGGAAACTCACGGGTCTTTTAAACAGAATTCAGTGTATTGCTTCGACCGGTTTAAACCCCAGACAGAAGCGGCTCTTCCCGCCCGGCTAAATCCACCTCGCCTCTGGGGCAAGCCCCTGCCAAAAGCGATCGGTGAAACAGGGCCGCTACTCTCTCCATAAATGGGGGACTACACCCACCCGACCAGTCGTTTGCCACCAAATTTGAGGAATATTCCCCCCTCACCCTTCCTCTCGCTTGAATCCCCCCGAAACAGTTTGTTAATTCATTTGAGTTTTTTCTTATCACTATTGAAATGGCTCATTAGTTGCACCACCCCTGGTACCCGCAACAGCTGTCGTCCCGGACATCATGGAGACGGCGGGGCTCGCCGGATTCGACATGACGCGAGGGGTGAAAAATGAAACGCGCAACACCACCATGCAACTCCATCGCCGTGTTGCCCAGGTCAAGCCTGTGGTGCGTGCTCCACGCAACAGTGAGGATGAGTGATGGCTTCCACCAATAAATCGATTGCTCGAATCACGAAACGGCCTTTGGCCCTTTATAAACAGCTCGCTGAGTTGGGCCTGATGTTTATCGCGTTGCTGATGACGCTGGCGTTGTCCGCGGTGCTGGCGATGGAGTTCACCCTTGGAGTGTTCTGACGAATACGTCTTTCACTCAAATGGCTTGATGATTGCGGTACTCATACGAGCGCCCGTTTTACCAGGCACCCATGCAACAAAAGCGGTTATGGGAGGTGTGTCATGTGGAATCAGCCTCTGATGATTGTGGCGATCTACCTTACTATCACCCTCTGCATCGGCTGGTTGTGGTCCACTGCTATCCTGTATTGGCTTTGATCCAATGGAAAAAGTGAGTCACCACCTGGTTTTATGAACACACATGACCAGCAGCCATGGGTCGGTCAGATGGGAGCCGAAGGTACGCCAGTCAAACGGCCCATGGGGGCGCGGGGATGAACTTTGACTCGATCCATTGTTTGAACGCGACGACCACCGCGCCCGGAAACCTGGCCGATGGCCTGACCAGATAGACCCCACCGGCGGTGTCCAATTGCCAGTCAGGAAGGACATGCAACAGCCTCCCGGCAGCAATATCACGACTCATCAACCAGTCACCGGCCCCCAGTATTCCCGCATCGGCGCGGGCCGCTGCCAGTAAGGACTCGCTGTCATTGGCCGTCAGGTTTCCTTTGGGAGAAACCGTCTGCAACTCATTGCCGCGATGGAGTCTCCACAGGGGAAAAGACGCAAGGCCGCTGAAGCGAAGGCAATTGTGCCTGATCAGGTCCTGTGGCGTTTCGGGCATACCGTGCTGTCTGATGTAGGCAGGCGAGGCACACAGTATCCGGCGATGGTCACTCAGTTTTTTGGCGATCAACCGGCTATCTTCCAACTCTCCGATTCTGATCGCCGCGTCAAAACCTTCATCGATGATGTCGACCAGACGCTCGCTATAGTCAGCGAGGATCGAGACATGCGGATGAGCCTTGAGAAACTCCGGCAGCATCGGGCCAAGCCAACGCCTGCCCATGGCGGCCGGCAATGCAAGGCGCAAAGTACCGCGGATTTCGCTGGCGCCCTCGGACGCCTGCTGCTGCGCTTCATTCATCGACTCGATGGCCGAGCGCAGGCGCTGCTCCAGCCTGGCACCGGTTTCAGTCATTCGAACCTGGCGGGTGGAGCGTTCCACGAGCCGAACGCCGAGGCGTTTCTCCATGGCGGCGAGGCGTTTCGAGACGATTGTCGGGTGTCGCTGCAATAGCCGGCCAGCCCCGACAAACGAGCCTTGCGAGGCCACGGCCAGAAACGCAGCGATTTCGTCACTGTGCTGGTTGTTCAGAACATCAGGATTCATGGTTTTAGAATGATCGCCCCCGATGAACGCCCCGACTCCAGGTCGGCATGCGCCAATGCTGCGTCCGCCAGAGAGTAGCTTGCCCGGACCGAAGGTTTGATAATACCCGCACCTATGGCGACCAACACATCCTGCGCGCGTTCCTGGTACTCGCAGGCGCTCGCCGTATGGGCTGCCAACGAAGGACGTGTCACGAACAGCGAGCCTTTGGTATTCAGCGTTGATAGCTCCACGGCTGACGGTGCACCTGATGAAGCACCAAACGATACCATCAGCCCTCGCGGTCGCAAGCTATCCAGGGATGCCTGGAAAGAAACACGCCCTATCGGGTCATAGACGACGTCGACCATTTTGCCCTGGGTGATACGAGCCACCTCGCCAGCCAGGCTGTCAGCATCGAACACCAGGACTTCATCGCATCCCGACGCATGAGCTTTCTCGACACTGGCCTGCTTTGAAACCACGCCGATCACGGTGGCCCCCAAGTGCTTGGCCCACGGCACCATGATTTCCCCCAGCCCTCCAGCCACACCGTAGAGCAGAATGGTTGTGCCGGGGCCGACGGGATAGGTGGCTTTCAACAGGTACTGCGCCGTGATGCCCTTGAACATGACGGCTGCGGCATCATCGAACGACAGCGAATCCGGAATTTTCACCAGCCGCTCTGCCGGATAAAGCCGGGCCGAAGCATAGGAACCCAAAGGGCCGGTGGCATAGGCCACGCGATCCCCTGCTCGAACGTTGCTGACACCCGCCCCCACCGCGGCGATACGCCCAGCGCCTTCCAGCCCAAGCCCGGATGGCAAAGAAACGGGCACCGCTCCCCTACGCTGGGTAACGTCGAGAAAGTTCACACCTACAGCCTCTTGCTCGAGCCAGACCTCGCCCTGGCCTGGCGTTTGTTCGCTCAGTGTCTCCAGGTTCAGCACTTCAGGGGAGCCGGACCGGTTAAACCGGATCGCAGATACCATGGTCATTTCTCCTTCCATCGCAAGCCGTAATGAAATATGTGGCCTCAGTGTGAGAGCTGATCTGCGGATGAACAAGACTGGTTGATTGCAGGAGATTAATGCATTTTTTGCAGCAATATAATGATTGACTCACCTTGCTTGAAATCCGTCATGACATGTCATGACTTCCCTAAAAAATGGACTTTGACCAATAAATACGGGGGTTAAAGGACGAATGGTCGAGAGGCGTCAAGCGCGGGGAATTGCCGGGAGTTTGCAGCCACTACAGGCTTTTCAGGCGGGCACGTTCGTCGCGGTGAAGTGAACTTCACCTTCTCGACGTGTCACATTAGGTCCTTGTCAAGCAAACGTCAGAAGAGGTACAGCCTTATGAGCATGGCCACAATTGTCAGTGCCGTGATTTCCAGTCTCGCACCCAGTGTCTTCGACCAGAGCAGCCTGCAAGAACCTGGCGCGCATGTCTCGGCCGTCGAATACCACTACGGAATGGACATCGATGTGAAACGGGTGCTGCAGCGCACCGATACATCCGACAAGACCGGCGTGGTACCGGTGACCCTGGTCTACGAAGACAGCGAGGGCGAGGTTCACAAGATTCGTTTCCTCGAATGGGGTGGAAGCCCCGCCGACCCAACCAGCATTGCCTGATCCGCTCGTCGATCGGGTTCCAGGCCTGACCGGCCTCCCAGAAGTGGAAGTTAAACCTTCTGTGCACTCAGTGCGATAAGGTTTTTAGTTACCTGAAAATGGACATGATCGAATGACTAAAAGTTCATTCGAGAAACTCACTATTATCTTGACGGCGGAATGTCGCAAGATTAATTGATAACAATTACTGAATCTAAATGGCGGTCAGCAACGGTAAATCCAAATTATACCGTACCAAAAGCCAAGTTGATTCACTATTGAAGCCAGAGGTAACCATGGAACTTAGTATGTTCTCTTCGTCCACCGTGGAATATGTGCGTTTGGGCGTTGTATATTTTCATCTTATCGCCTGCTGTGTTGCAATCGGACTGGTATTGACCAGTGACATTGCAATGGTCAAGCAACTCCTGAAGGGGGATGCGTCAGGTCACCACGATGACGCGCACATGGAAAGCCTTCAAAAAACCGTAGTACTTGCACTTGTAGTGCTTTGGATTACGGGCATTGGCATTGTCGGGATCGATTATGCCGGTAAGGGGATGGAATATTTCCTCAATCCAAAATTGCAAGCCAAAATCGGCATTGTTGTGCTGTTGACCTTTAACGGCTTCCTGTTGCATAGCGCTGTATTGCCGGCGCTGAAAAAAGCCGGTTCGTTACTCAAACTTTCCTTCAGCCTGCGCATGCTGGCGCTGTTCTCCGGCGCCCTCTCTGCCGTCTCGTGGTTCTATGCCGCCATGCTGGGGGTGGGTCGTCCGCTGGCCTGGAAGTACTCGCTGCTGGAGTTGCTGGCCGCCTATCCGGTGCTCATCATCGGTGGATTCGGGGCGATGGTACTGCTCACCGTCTGGGCAAAAGACAAAGACACCGAAGCGCGTATCGAGCAAAGCACCCGGCCAGCAGGAAACGCCGCCCTGGCTGGCTGGTGAAGCCAGGTTGAACACGGAAGTTCAGCCCAAGGCGTCCGATCACAGCAACAGCTGATCGGTGCAGCCTCTGTCCACCGGCTGACCACAAATGTGCAGCCTCAAGCCTCGCTAGCAGCACCCAAGGTACTGCTAGCGCCGGTTTAACCAAGATCCCGCCTACACCCAATCCAGTGTGTTGAATCCGCCTCAAGCAGCCCGGAATCGGGCCGACGACCCGCAGTAGTCATGGAGACAGGCGTCTATCGCTTGCCCTTCATACAGACTACGGAAAGATAAACACCCCAAAGAACACCACAGAGTGCAAGTATCAGCTCCGGATTGAAAATGTTCTGATCGACCGGTGCCACCAGGATTTCGCTATAAAGGCACATGGCGCCCGCGATCAACGCAATAAAGTAGCCAGTCCGGGTTCTGGTCCGGCGCAACAACAGAACTCGTTTCAGGCCCTCGTCTTTCCATTCTTGAAGGGGCATGAGCTGGATCTCCTCCAGCAGCACCACACCCCATAGCAACGCACATAACCAATAACCTATCATCATGACGTTCTCCAGTTAGAACATTGACGCAACATGAATGTAGCGTGCACTCCTCGCTCAACTTGCGAATATCGATTCCGGAGTCTTTTCTGACTCGTGAAAATGGCTGTACAAGACGTTGACGAAGACAACTCCATTGAGCGGGCGAGAATTTTCCGAGAGGTAAGCATGCTTGATTGGAGCGGCCCCCACTATCGACGTAAGCAGTACTTCTTTGTGGCGATATCGGCCAAACGCTTGTAGTGATTCCACTACAAGCAGACTGGAACCGGTGAAGCTGGGCATGTACCGCAGAGCTGGAAGCTGCCGAGTACGATTGAGTGGCTCGGCTGCGTCGGATGGCAGGGCGTTCTAAGTCAACAGGCCATTTTCGAGGGCATAGCGGGCCAGTTTCGCGTTGCTGTCCATCCCTGTTTTTTCCAGGATACGTGCCCGGTACGTCGTGACGGTACTCGGACTCAAGTGCAATATCTGAGCGATGCGGACAATCCTCTCGCCTGAAGCGAGGAGCTTGAGGACTTCAAGCTCCCGGTCGGATAGCGCTTCGTGGGGTGCCCCGTCGCCCCTGCCAATAGCGTTGACCAGTTTTTCTGCCAGTTCGGGACTGACGTGCTTGCCGCCTGAGGCCACCTTGCGAACCGCCGCAACCAGGGTGGCTGCGGAAATATCCTTGGTGAGGTATCCCGCTGCGCCATGCTTGATTGCGCGTAACGCATAGGCCTCGACCGAATGCATGCTCAACATCAGAACGGCGAGCCTGGGTTTCTCTGCACGCATGAGCTTGAGGAGTTGCAGGCCGGTCTTGTCGGGCAGCTGAATATCTACCAGCGCCACGTCGAAATCCTGCTCCCGGACCAGGAGCATTGCGCCTTGTGCCGTCTCTGCTTCACCCGTAACGTCGATCTCGCCGGCAGTCTCCAGCATGCGTCGCACGCCGCTACGCACGATGCTGTGATCATCCACCAGCAAGACTCTGATTTTGTGGTCAACCATCTGTATTTTCCATTCGGCAGTGGCCAGCAAGCCATGGAATCTGCTGCAGCGTTTGACCTTAGCAGGCATAGAGCACACTTGCACTTTTGCCTCAGGCGTTAGTGCTCACTTCTGCGGACTGCGGGTGCAGTCGGCTGGAACGGCCTGATCCCGGCCATTTTCCCCAGGATCCTGGGCATTGCGCCAACCTTGCTAATATTTCGTGAGCCAACGCTCAGTATTCAGCATGGTCAATACTGCATTGCCGGCTCCTGCATGACGCCTTGCGCGTGGCATCCACTTTGACTGGACATAGACATGGCCACAGTGACGACACCGATCGAAGTTTTCGACATGAAGACGTTGCTGGCAGCGCTGAAAGCGTTGCGCAATGGTGACTTCACCACGCGCATGCCGCAAGACTGGACCGGCATGCCGGGAAAGATCGCCGACACGCTCAACGAGATCATCGATATGGCGGCCGACACCGCCACCGAATTCGAACGCGTGGCGCGACTGATCGGCAAGCAGGGCAAGGTCGATGAGCGTATCCAATTGCCGATGATGAAAGGCTCATGGCAAAAGATCGTCAACTCGAGCAATGCGCTGACCAGCGACCTCATCAGCCCGATGAGCGAGATGATTCGCGTTATCGGGTCGGTTGCCGAGGGTAATCTGAGCCAGCAGGTACCACCGGTACTTGACGGCCTGAGACTGCGGGGCCAGTTCCTCAAATCCGCCAGGATCGTGAACACCATGGTGACGCGACTGGGCTCCTTCGCTTCCGAGGTCACCCGCGTGGCCCGCGAAGTCGGCACTGAAGGGATTCTCGGTGGGCAGGCCAATGTCAAAGGGGTGTCCGGCACCTGGAAAGACCTGACCGATTCCGTCAACGACATGGCCGCCAACCTGACCACCCAGATGCGCAACATCGCTTACGTGACGACCGCGGTGGCCAAAGGCGATCTGGGCAAGACGATTACCGTTGAAGTCAGGGGTGAAATTCTCGAGCTGAAAAACACCATCAACACGATGGTCGGCCAGCTTTCCAGCTTCGCTGCGGAGGTGACCCGCGTCGCGCTGGAAGTCGGTACCGAAGGCAAGCTGGGCGGTCAGGCGGAAGTGCGTGGCGTATCAGGCACCTGGCGCGACCTGACCGAATCGGTCAACGGCATGGCGGCCAACCTGACCACCCAGGTGCGCAACCTCGCACAGGTGACGACGGCGGTGGCGCGCGGCGACCTGGGCAAGAAAATCACCGTTGAAGCCAAGGGCGAGATTCTCGAACTGAAAAACACGATCAACACGATGGTCGACCAGCTCTCCAGCTTCGCCTCGGAGGTGACCCGCGTCGCGCTGGAAGTCGGTACCGAAGGCAAACTGGGCGGACAGGCCGAAGTGACCGGCGTGTCCGGTACCTGGAAGGACTTGACCAATTCGGTCAACGGCATGGCGGCCAACCTGACCACCCAGGTGCGCAACATTGCCGACGTGACGACGGCAGTGGCCAACGGCGACCTGTCGCGCAAGATCACAGCCGAAGCGAAAGGTGAAATTCTCCAACTCAAGGAAACCATCAACACCATGGTGGACCAGCTCTCGACCTTTGCCGACGAAGTGACGCGCATGGCTCGCGAAGTGGGGACTGACGGCAAGCTCGGTGGCCAGGCAAAAGTGACGGGCGTCGGTGGAACCTGGAAAGACTTGACCGACTCGGTCAACAGCATGGCGGCCAACCTGACCAATCAGGTGCGCAACATCGCCGACGTAACGACGGCGGTGGCCAAAGGCGACCTGGGGCGCAAGATTACCGTGGAAGCCAAGGGCGAAATCATGGAGCTGAAAAACACCATCAACACCATGGTGGACCAGCTCAACAGCTTTGCCGCCGAAGTGACGCGGGTGGCGCGCGAAGTCGGCACCGAAGGAAAGCTCGGGGGGCAGGCACAGGTGCAAGGCGTGTCCGGCACCTGGAGGGACTTGACCGAAAACGTGAACTTCATGGCGGCCAACCTGACCAGCCAGGTACGAGGCATCGCAAAAGTGGTGACCGCCGTAGCCAACGGCGACATGAAGAAGAAACTGACACTGGAAGCCAAGGGCGAGATCGCTGAACTGGCCGACACCATCAACGGTATGACCGATACCCTGGCGCTGTTTTCCGATCAGGTGACCTCGGTGGCGCGTGAAGTGGGCGTCGAGGGCAAGCTGGGGGGCCAGGCCAACGTGCCGGGTGCAGCCGGCACCTGGCGCGATCTGACCGACAACGTGAACGGTCTGGCGGCCAACCTGACCAATCAGGTGCGCGCGATTGCCGACGTGGCGACTGCCGTGACCAAGGGCGATCTGACGCGTTACGTGGAGGTGGAAGCAAAGGGTGAAGTGGCGGAATTGAAGGACAACGTCAACGAGATGATCCGCAACCTGCGGGAAACCACCCGGCAAAACGCAGAACAGGATTGGCTCAAGAGCAATCTCGCGAAATTCAACCGTCTGCTGCAGGGCCAGCGCGATCTGGCGGCAGTCTCCAAGATGGTGCTGTCTGAACTGGCTCCGCTGATCAACGCCCAGCACGGCGTGTTCTACATGATGAACGAGAGCCCGCCCGATCCTGCGAAGCTCAAACTGCTGTCCGCTTATGCATACAAGGGCAACATCAATGTGAACGATGAGTGGCGGCTCGGCGAGGGCCTGGTCGGGCAATGCGCCTACGAGAAGCGGCGCATCCTGCTGACCGATGTACCCGCCAATTACGTCGCGATTTCATCGGGACTGGGTGCGGCCGCCCCGCTGAATATCATCGTGTTGCCGATCCTGTTCGAGAACAAGGTCAAGGCCGTCGTCGAAATGGCTTCGTTCACGCGCTACAGCATCATTCATCAAACCTTCCTTGATCAGCTTGCTGAATCGATTGGTATCGTACTCAACACGATCGAAGCCAATATGCGTACCGAAGAACTGCTCAAGCAGTCGCAATCGCTGGCGCACGAGCTGCAAAGGCAACAAGAAGAATTGAGGCAGACCAACGAGGAACTGGGGGACAAGGCGGGACTGCTGGCGGAGCAGAAAGCCGAAGTCGAGCGCAAGAACCGCGAGGTCGAAATCACCAAGCTGTCGCTGGAGGAGAAGGCGGAACAGCTGATGCTGACCTCGAAGTACAAGTCCGAATTCCTCTCCAGTATGTCCCATGAGCTCAGAACGCCATTAAACAGCCTGCTGATCCTGGCCCGGCAGCTCAGCGACAACGCAGAACACAATCTCACGCCCAGGCAGGTCGAATATGCCAAGACCATCCGTAGCGCGGGCAAAGACCTGCTGGAGCTGATCGACGAGATTCTCTATCTGTCGAAGATCGAGTCGGGCACGGTCACGCTGGATCTGAATGAAACGCTGTTCGCCGATCTGCACGACCAGATCGAACGCACCTTCCGGCCGGTCGCCGAAAACCGAGGCCTCGACTTCACGATTGAACTGGCGCCTGCCCTGCCCCCCGTCATCTGGACCGACGAAAAGCGCCTGCTGCAGGTGGTCAAGAACCTGCTGTCCAACGCCTTCAAGTTCACGGAACAAGGCAGCGTCAAGATCAACATCGAACCCGCTGTGTCCGGGTGGAGCGTGGATAACGACGAACTCAATCGTGCCGATGCGGTGGTCGCCTTCGTGGTCACCGACACCGGCATTGGCGTATCCGCCGGCAAGCAGAAGCTCATCTTCGAAGCGTTCCAGCAAGCAGATACCGGAACCTCACGCAAATACGGCGGCACCGGCCTCGGCCTGTCGATCAGCCGCGAGCTCGCACACCGGCTGGGCGGTGAGCTGCGGCTGATCCCCGGTGAGATCGGCAAGGGCAGTACTTTCGCGCTGTACGTGCCCTTGCGTACTCAGGATGCCCAGCGTCAGACGCTAGACGAATCAACGACAGAGGCCGTACCTGACCAGGTCAAGCGCGACCTCATGCCAAGCCCGTCTGCACAGATACCCGACGACCGCGAGTCGGTCCAACCCGGGGACCAAGTGCTGCTGATGCTCGAGGGCGACGCCCGATTCGCCAGCATTCTGCTCGAAGCCGCGCACCAGACGGGCTTCAGGGCTATCGTCTCGACCCGTGGCGCGGATGCGCTGGAGCTTGTCGAACGCTTCAAACCCGCCGCGATCACGCTGGACCCAGGCCTGACGGACATCGATGGCTGGTCGCTGCTCGAGCAGTTGAAGCGCAATTTCGCCACGCGTCACATTCCGGTCCAGATCATCTCGAACGCTGACGACCACACACGCGGGCTGCGCTATGGCGCTTTCGACCATCTGCTCAAGCCGGTCACAGCCGAGGAGATTCAAAATGCACTGGTCGGTATCGTGGCATTCGCTCGGCGCAAGACCAGGAACCTGCTGCTCATCGACGGCAACGATGAGAGCCGCGCCCGCATCCTCGATCTACTCGGCAACACCGACGTGAAGATCGAAACGACCGCCAGCGGCGCGCAGGCCTTGAAGAAACTGGCAAAGAAACGCTACGACTGCATGGCCATCAATCTCGAACTGCCCGACGCATCCGGCATCAGCTTTCTCGAGGCCTTGCAGCAAGACCACGCCATGCGGGAATTGCCGATCGTCGTCTATGGTGCACAGACACTGACCAAGCCGGAACACGAGCGTTTCAGGACACTGCTCGGCAAGGGCGTGATCAAGTCAGTTCAGTCCCCCGAGCGCATACTCGACGAAACCGCGCTGTTTCTACACCGTGTCGTCGCCAGACTGCCGCAGACCCAGCGCAGAATGCTGGAAAAACTCTATGAGGGCTCGGACAGTCTGGAGGGTAAAAAGGCCCTGGTGGTCGACGATGACGTGCGCAACATCTTTGCCCTGACCAGCGTGCTTGAATGCAACAAGATGCTGGTGGCCACGGCGGAAAACGGTCGAACCGCCATAGAACTGCTGCAGCAACAGCCCGATACCGACATCGTGCTGATGGACATCATGATGCCCGAGATGGATGGCTTTGAAACCATGCGCCAGATCCGTACATTCAAGAGATTCGAAGCCCTGCCCATGATTGCGCTGACGGCCAAGGCGATGATGGGCGACCGTGAAAAATGCATTGAGGCCGGCGCCTCGGACTATGTCAGCAAACCGGTGGATACCGACCAGTTGCTGTCACTGATGCGCAAATGGCTCTATCGATGACGCTGTACCGCGCTCATTGCGCACTAGCGCGAACCGAAGTGGCATAGATATGCAACAGGAACCTCCGATATTCAATGACAGAGCCCAGGTGCGGCACCCGCTCCCGCCCGATGGCGTGCCAGCATCCGTGTTGCTGGTGGATGACAATCCCGCCAAGCTTACGGCGCTCGCCGCGGTGATTGCCGACATGGGCCTCGATGTTGCCACGGCGACTTCCGGACGCGAGGCGCTGCGCCTGCTATTGCAACGCGACTTCGCCGTCATTCTGCTCGACGTGAAAATGCCGGTGATGGACGGTTTTGAAACCGCTGCACTCATTCACGGCCGCCCGAAGTCGGCCCACACGCCCATTATCTTCGTCACAGCGGAGGCCGACACGGATTCCGAGCGTTTCCGCGGGTATACGGCCGGCGCTGTGGATTACATCTTCTCGCCGATTGTGGCCGAGGTTCTTCGCGCCAAGATCCAGGTGTTTGTCGACCTGTTCTACTTGCAGCGCAAACTGACGATGCAGGCCGAAGAATTGCGGCAATCGAAACGGCAACTGCGTGAACTGGCCTCCTATCAGGAGCACATCAAGGAAGAAGAGCGAAAGCGGATCGCACGGGACATCCATGACGAGCTGGGACAGAGCCTGCTGGCGTTGCGAATCGATGTCTCCATGTTGCAGGCGCGCACCAGTACCCGGCACCCCAGGCTCAACGAAAAGGCCAGCGATGCGCTGAATCACCTCGATACAGCCATCCGCAGTGTCCGCAGTATCATCAATGATCTTCGGCCACCCGTACTCGATCTGGGACTACAGGCAGCGATCGAGTGGCAACTTGAAGAGTTCCGGCAGCGCAGCGCGATCGATTGCACGATGTCGGCCAAAGACGAAAATTTCCGTCGCGACCTGAATGAAAAATCCGCCACGACTCTGTTTCGCATCGTGCAGGAATCGCTGTCGAACATTGCCCGGCACGCGCAAGCGACACAGGTGCATATCGAACTCTGCAGAGAGGGTCGCCGGCTTTATCTGCAGATCAAGGACAACGGCGTAGGCATGACGGATCGCAAAAAACTGAACTCGTTCGGGCTGGTGGGAATGAAGGAACGCATCAGCATGCTGGGCGGGGAATTCACGATTGACAGCGCACCGGACAAAGGAACGAGATTAACGATATCGCTGCCACTCGACTGATCCGGATGCTTCAGGCACCCCCACAACAGACAGCAATCGGCCAATAAAGATCGGTGAAACAGGGCAGCAACTATCTCCATAAACGGGGTACTACGCCCATTAACGGGTATTTACCACCTAATTAGAGGAGTATTCCCCACTCCCCCTTCTCTCGTTTGAAACGCTCAAAAATAGCTTATTAATTATCCTGAACTTTTTTCGCCCCAGTGTGATGGCCCATTAGTTGCACACCCCGTTGTACCCGCAAAAGCTATGTCCCAGACATTCTGGCGACGGCGGGTTTCGCCAGACTCGATATGTCGCGAGGGGTGAAAAATGAAACGCACGACACCACTACGCAACTCCATCGCCTTGCTGCGCAGGTCAAGCCTGCCCTGTGCCATGCTCCTTACCCTAACCTCCAGTGCAAACGCCGTGCCGCTGGATGATTTCGGCCCGCCACCACCGACGGACCCCTCGGCGTTTAGCAACCCGCCGGCTGACCTCGATGCCGCGGCAGCTGCCTTACGGGCTCTGCCACCCGCCAACCAGGGCGCCCTCGCCCTGCCCAACGGCGTGTTTGGCGACCGCACCACGCCAACGACCGACAACGTGCTGCCGCCAGCCCTGCAGACATCCTTCAATATTCCCACCAACGGCAAGCCCAGCCCATTGTTCGGGGCCCAGCCGTACACCCAGCAACTGCTGCTGTTCGAAGAGTTCGGCACGGAGAAACTCGACCCGACACTTCCGGCACCGCCCCTGACCTTCCCGGTTCCGACCGTCGGCCCGGCGCCCACGCAGGACCCGAACAACATCGCCCGCAGCGGCCCTTCGGCCGCGGCGCTGGAAGCCTTCATGAGCCAGCCGGGGCTGTTCCCGTTTCCGTCGCAGTTTTCCAACGTACTGGACCGCAACCCATGGAAAGCGCAGATCGAAGCCTTCCTCAACCGCCATCCGGTCGACTCGCCGGCCGAAGGTCGTCCACCAGGAAAAGGCTGGTCGCACCAGCGCTGGAACGAGTTCTTCCCGCAGGTCGGCTTCAAAACCGTGCAAGCGGGCGCCCAGATCAACAGCGGCATGCGCGACCACCGACAGTTGCACAACTACGCCGTCGGTGAGTTCGGGCCGGGCGGGCTCTACAACCAAACCTCGGACACCCCGGTCCTGGCGGGCACCACCAAAGGCATAAGTGTTCGTTTTCACCCCAACATGCCGATTCAGAACCACCAGGCGCTCTGGACTTTCGACGGCACCCTTCCGCCAAAACTGTTGATGGTGCGTTACGGTCAAGCCGCGCTGATGCGCCACTACAACGCCCTGCCGATCGATCTGTCGGCCAACATGGGGTTTGGCCTGCACACCATTACAACCCACGAACACAACGGCCACTCCCCGGCCGAAAGCGACGGCTATGCCAATGCGTTTTTCTTTCCGGGGCAGTACTACGACTATCGCTGGCCGATCCAGTTGGCCGGTTACGACACCATCAACACCAGCGCCCAGGATCCGCGCGCGGCGTTCCCCTGCGCCCCGGGCGAAACCCTGTTCGTCAACGATGCCACGCCCGGCCTCAAGACCTGCAACAACGGCAGCATCAAGATCCGTGGCGACTGGCGCGAAACCATGAGCACCCACTGGTTCCACGACCACATGCTCGATTTCACCGCGCAGAACGTCTACAAGGGCAACGCGGTGATGATGAATTACTACAGCGCCCTGGATCGCGGTAACGAAGCGCTTGAAGATGGCGTCAACCTGCACCTGCCCAGCGGTTCGGCATTGCCCTGGGGCAACCGTGACTATGACGTCAACCTGCTGGTGGCCGACAAGGCCTGGGACGCCAATGGCCAACTGTGGTTCAACCCGTTCAACACCGACGGTTTCCTCGGCGATCAGCTCCTGGTCAACTGGCAGTACCAACCGCGCCTGAATGTACGGGCGCGCAGCTATCGCTTCCGCATCCTCAACGGCTCGGTCTCGCGCTACTTGAGAATCGCGCTGGTGCGTGAAGTCGCCGGTACCGGCGGCGAATTCCCCGGCCCGGCCGGTTCCGGCCTGTCTTATAGCCGGGTGCCGTTCCACATGATCGCCAACGACGGCAACCTCATGGAGCACACCGTGCCGTTCGACGGCAGCATGGACCTGGACGGTGACGGCGATGTCCAGGACCACAACGCCATCTTGCCCACCCAGGGCATCGCCGAGCGTTACGACATCATCGTCAACTTCGCGAAAAACGGGATCAACACCGGCGACAAGCTGTACTTCGTCAACCTGATGGAGCACCAGAACGGCAAGAAGCCGACGGCTACACTGCTGAGCCTGGCCGATGTCCTGTCCGGCAAGTACAAGGCGGTGCTCAGGCAGGGCAACAAAGGGCTGGAATGGAACGGCGGCGACCCGGCGGTGGGTAAGTTCCTGCAACTCGTGGTCAAGCCTTATGCCGGCCAGGACGTGAGCATGAACCCCGCCGACTTCGAACCCGCCAAGCCGGGCAAACCGGCCGGCAAGAGCATGATCCCGCTGACCCTCAACCGCGATGATCCGGTGGTGCAGGCCACGCTCAAGGTGGCGCGGCATCGCGAGTTCATCTTCGGCCGCTCCGACGGCACCGACGAACAACCCTGGACGATCAAGACCGACGGTGGTGAATTCGGCTTCCCCATGGACCCACGAGTCATCAGCGCCGCCCCGCAACTGGCCAACGGCCCGACCCCTGCCGGGTTCTCCGGCGACGGCACCCTTGAGGTGTGGAAAATCAAGACCGGCGGCAACGGCTGGACCCACCCGGTACACGTGCACTTCGAAGAAGGGATCATCCTCCACCGCGATGGCAACCCGCCGCCGGAATGGGAAAAATGGGCGCGCAAGGACGTCTATCGCATCGGTCAGGGCATCGACAGCTCGGTGGATGTGGAAATGGCGATCCACTTCCGTGAATTCGCCGGGACCTACATGGAGCACTGCCACAACACCCAGCACGAGGACACGTCCATGCTGCTGCGCTGGGATGTCGAAAACCCCGGCCAGTTCCAGTTGATGCCAACCCCCCTGCCCGGCTGGGACGGCGTCACCTACGTCAACTCCGCCGCGCTGCCGACCTTCCGCACTGGCGATACCCGCACCAATAACGAGGGCAATAACCAAAATCCGGTCGCCAATCCCGACAGCGCCATCAGCAACACCGGCCAACCGCTGCCCATCAACGTGCTGGCCAACGACACCGACCCTGACGCTAACGTGCCACTTAAGGTGGTGGGGCTGGAGCAGCCGGACTCCGGCAAGGGCGTGGTCAGTACCGATGGTGTGCGCGTGACCTACACACCACCGGCCACGGTCCCCGCACCGTTCACCGCGACCTTTACCTATAAGGCCAGCGATGCCAAGGGCGCGGAGTCGGCACCGGCGACGGTGTCCGTAGCGGTGTCCGTAGCGGTCTCGGTAGCGGTCAGCGGGAACCCGTAGTGGTGCACTAAGTACAACCAGGCTATAGCGACGAGGGCCTCATTGAGGCCCTCTTGCTACAAACGGCATTACGAACGCCTATGTCGCTGACCAGGGCTATTCGCGCTTTCGCCTGCTGATTCCACAGGCAACCCGCGCGACTCTCAGCCTTCATCGCGCGTATTTTCACACAGCCTGGATCGGTAACTGCCCCTCGTCAGAGGCAGCAATCGGCCCGACAACGGTCATTCAATGCCTACAAGATCGGGGGCGACTCAGTAGATATCCGAATCAGACTCGCTCACCCTACAGCCCTGCCATACTGTTCAACATGACCCGTGCAACTTTCCGCTTCTTTGATGAGCTCAACGATTTCCTGCCGGCCGAACGGCGGCGGCAACCCTTCACCTGCCAGTGCGCGCAAGGGGCGACGGTCAAGCACATGATCGAGGCGCTCGGGGTGCCGCACACCGAGGTCGAACTGGTGCTGCTCAACGGCGAGTCGGTGGGCCTGGAGCGGGTGATCCTCGACAGCGACCGGCTGGCGGTGTATCCCAAGTTCGAAGCGCTGGACATCAGCCCGCTGCTGAAGGTTCGCGCGCAACCTTTACGGGTGCTGCGTTTCGTCGCGGATGCGCACCTTGGCGGGCTGGCCAGCCTGCTGCGCATGAGCGGCTTCGACACCCTCTACGACAATGGCTTCGAGGATGGCGAGATCGCCGAGATCGCTGCACAGCAAGGCCGCATCGTGCTGACCCGCGACCGCGAACTGCTCAAGCGCCGAATCATCAGCCACGGCTGTTATGTGCATGCCCTGAAACCGTCGCTGCAGCTGCGCGAATTGTACGAGCGCCTCGACCTGGCGCGTAGTGCGCGGCCATTCAGCCTGTGCCTTCATTGCAACCTGCCGCTGCACGAAATCAGCCTGGAACTGGCCCGGACGCAGGTGCCGCCACGCATTGGCGTCCTCTATTCACGCTTCCTGCGCTGCGACGCCTGCCAACGGGTTTACTGGGAGGGTTCGCACTGGCGCGGCATGTGTGCATTGCTGGCACCGCTGCTGAACCGATAGCCGCCAGCCCTTGGCGGGCAAAAAAATAACAAAATTGCCATGTGCTCCCTTCGTTCCTTCTTGCGTCGCACTGTTCATTGCCCGTTCCCGCACGTCTGGAGTTTTCCCAATGCCCTCGCCTCATTCCTTGCCCGCTGCGCTGCTGGGCCTGGCCCTTGTTTGTCCGGCCATGACCGAGGCTCAGGGCCTGGAGCTGGGACAAGTGCTGATTGGCGCCGAGGACCAGAGCGACGAAGACCAGGGGATCGAGGACGCCAGGGCCCGGCTGGCCCAGGTGCCCGGCGGCACCAACGTGGTCGACATGCGCCGTCCGTTGCAGGGCCGCGTCGCCAGCAATCAGGATGTGCTGGCTTACCAGCCGGGGATCTATGCCCAGTCGGCGGGCAACGAAGGGGTGAAGATCTCGATCCGCGGATCGGGCATCAACCGCGCACCGGGCGCCCACGCCTCGGGGCTGTACACCCTGCTCGACGGCCTGCCGCTGACCGGCCCCGGCGGCACGCCCTATGAATTGCTGGAACCACTGTGGCTCGACCATGTGGAGGTGCTGCGCGGCGCCAACGGGTTCGACCGGGGTGCCCTGGCCCTGGGCGGGGCCATCGATTACGTCAGCCATACCGGCTACGACGCGCCGAAGTTGCAGGTACGCTACGCAACGGGCAGTCACGGCTATCAGCAGCGCCTGATCAGTTCAGGGCAAGTGCTCGGCGCTTTCGATTACTACGTGGCCATGACCGATGCCAACGCCGACGGCTACCAGGACCACACGGCCAGCGAGAGCCAGGGTGTCATCGCCAACTTCGGTTATCGCTTCAACGCCAACCTGGAAACACGCTTCTACCTGCGCCACCGCCAGACCGACAACGACCTCGCGGGACGGGTAACCAAACATTCCATCGAGCATGACCCACGGGCGGCCAACCCGGCCTACGTGGCGCGGGACGACCGCCGCGACGAGCCGGGCAGCACCTTTATCGGCAACAAGACCACCTGGTACATCGATGACGATTCGAGCATCCAGACCGGCCTTGTCTACCACGACTACCCCATGGACCTGAGCGAGGGCCCCAACCGCTTGAAGGTCGCGTACACCGATGTCAGCGGCACGTTCGACTACAAGCGGCGCGACACGCTCTGGGGTCTGCAAAGCCAAAGTACCCTGGGCCTGCGAATGACCAGACACCTGCCCAGTGCCGGTGCCAGCGAGTTCGTGCGCATCCCCACCGGCAACACCGCCGGTTATGCACCGGGCACACTGATTCGCAACTTCACCTACCAGGGCTCGGACACGGTCCTGCATGTGGGCAATGACCTGGAGATCGCCGACGACCTGTGGCTGACCACCGGCCTCGCCGCGATCTACACCCGCCGTGAAAGCGATGTCACCTACCCGCAGGAAGGTGGCAAGACCAGCCTGCACGACTGGGACTACGCCCCGCGCGTGGGCCTGCGCTACCAACTGACACCGGACCTGCAACTGTTCGGCAATCTCAGCCGCTCGGTCGAGGCGCCGCACCCGTGGTCGCTGATCTATAGCTCGAACATCCGCTTTCCCAAGGGCAGCGGCGTTGCCACGGGCGCCCAGCGCGAACCGGTCACACTGCAAAACCAGACCGCCACCACCCTGGAAATCGGCGGTCGCGGTGACAGCACGCTGGGGCAATGGAGCCTGGCCTGGTACTACGCCCAGGTGCGCCACGAACTGCTGTCGGTGTTGCCGGACGCCAACGCCACCACGCCCTACGAGCTCAACGCCAGCCCCACCGTGCACCAGGGCGTGGAAGCCAGCCTGCTGAGCCCCCTCTGGTCGCCGGAGGATGGCGGCCAATTGAGCCTGCGCCAGAGCTATACCTTCAGTGACTTCCACTACCGCGACGATGAGCGCTTCGGCGACAACCGCTTGCCGGGCCTGCCGATGCACTATTACCAGGGCGAACTGCGCTACGACTGGCCACAAGGCTTTTTCGCCGCGGTCAACACGCAATGGGTGTCCAAAGTAGCAGTCGATTACGCCAACAGCTACTACGCCGATCCCTACGCCCTATTCGGCGCCACACTGGGCTACAACGCGCCCAAGGGCGACTGGCAGACCTGGCTGGACATGCGCAACCTGACCGACAAGCACTATGCCGCCACGGTCACGCCGGGCTACGACGACAAGGGGCTGGACGCGGCACGCTCCACCCCCGGCGAAGGCATGGCGATGTACGTCGGGGTGTCGTGGAGCCTGCTCTGAGGTCACTGGCCCGACTTCGCAAACGCACGCAACTGCGCCGCGACGACTAAGCTTTTGTAACGTCACCTCGTCCCTCAAGGAGATATCCATGAGCGCCGCAGCCCTGTCCGAACTCGATGCCGCCCTGCCCGACCTGACCCGCAAGATCCGCGTGCTGGATGCCCTGTCCTGGCCGGACGGCGTCGAGGAAGACTTCCTGGCCAAATGGCGCGGCGGGCGGGTCGAGTTACCCAGGGTCGAGTTGCAGCCTCGCGACCACAGCGCCGACATCGCCGCCCTGGAAAGCTTTATCAGCCATTGCGATGTGGGGCATCCGGCCGGAAATTTCCTTGCCATGACCGCCCGTAGCTATGCCACGGCCGGACACATGCTGGGGGCCATCGGCACTCCCGCCTTTACCCAATATTCGTCAGCGCTGTACCGCCGTCCCGACTTCTACTACACGCGCTTGCAACTGAGCATGCTCGACGCGGCCCGTTTCTTTCTCAAGACCACCGACGCCCTGCTGGGCGGTGCGCGGATTCCACCCTGCCCGGCCGAGATCCCGGCCAAGGCGTTCGCCGCCTGGATTCAACCGGAACTGGACCGCTTCTTTGGCGCCGGACAGATCACGGTCGTGCTCGATCCGAACCTGGCCGCCAAGGCCATCGCCGGATCGAGCCGCATTCGCCTGCGGGCCAGCGCGCTGTTCTCCGAGCTGGACAAGCATCAGCTGTTGCAACACGAGGCCTTCGTGCATGTCGCCACCGCACAGAACGGCGCGCGCCAGCCCAACCTCACAAGCCTGGGCCTGGGAGCGCCCCGCACGACCCAGACCCAGGAAGGCATTGCCACCCTGGCCGAACTGTTCACCGGCAGCATGGACATCAACCGCCTGCGTCGCCTGGCCCTGCGCGTGCTCGCTGTCCAGCAGGCGCTGGAGGGTGCCGACTTCATCCAGGTGTTCGAAGGTTTTCTGACGGCCGGGCAGACAGAAGAGGAATCCTTCCGCTCGACTCAACGGGTATTCCGCGGCGCCGACCTGCGGGGCGGTTCGGCATTCACTAAGGACGCCGCTTACCTGACCGGGTTGCTCGGCGTCCACACCCTGCTGCGCATTGCGATCCGCGATAACCGACCGGATCTGGTGGGGCATTTGTTTGCCGGGCGACTCAGCCTGGCCGACACCGTGCGCCTGGCGCCCCTGTTCGAGTCCGGCTGGCTGAAGGGGCCGGTCTATCTTCCCGCCTGGGCCAGCGACCTGCGCCTGCTGGCCGCCAACCTGGCCTTTTCGGCGTTCATCGCCCGGATCAAGCTGGATGTGCTGGACCTTGATGTGTTCATGGCATTCGCCGAAGAACACGAAAGCGATGCCAGTGCGCTGTGATCGGCGCCGAGTTTTTCAGCCGGCCTTGACTCTTCGAATCAACTGCTACCATTAGGAAGCGGTGCCAAGGCCGGGCTCTGTGGCTTTCAAAAACGGCTTTCACCGCCAGGGATTGATCCACTCATTTCAAACCTGCCTGACCCCATGGGGGTTGCAATGCACAATCCATTGCTTTACGCGTTGTCGGCTGTACTGCTCTTGAGCGGATCGCCCTGCCTGGCACTGGGTACGGATGGAACCGCTACAGCACCGGCCCCGGCACCCGCCGCCGCTACACCGGCAAGCGCAGCCACGACAGCGCCCGCCGCGCCGGTGACCAAGGATCCGGTGTTTAGCCAGGAACAGCTGGATCAGATGCTGGCGCCCATTGCGCTTTACCCGGACCCACTGTTTGCACAGGTGCTGATGGCCACCACCTACCCCGGAGAAGTCGGCGAGGCAGTCAGCTGGTCCAAAGCTCACCCGGACGCCAAGGGGGACGATGCGGTCAAACAGGTGGCGAATCAGCCTTGGGATCCGAGCGTGCAGGCACTGGTCGCCTTCCCGCAAGTGCTGGCAATGCTGGGACAGGACCCCGTCTGGGTCCAACGCCTGGGCGATGCCTTCCTGGCGCAGCCCGACGATCTCATGGAAAGCGCGCAACGCTTGCGGCGCCAGGCCCAGGCAGCCGGCAATCTGCAGAGCAACCAGTATCAGAACGTGACGATCCAGAATGTCGCGGCGCCGGCACCGGCAACCACGACTGCGGCACCGGCCCCAACCCCTGAACCGGCCCCGGCCGGCAACTCGACCATCATCATCCAGCCTGCCGATCCGCAGGTGGTGTACGTCCCCACCTATAACCCCACAACCACCTACGGCACCTGGCCCTACCCGGCATCGCCGCCCGCGTACTATCCGCCGCCACCGGCCTATTACCCTGGTCAGGCCCTGATGGCCGGACTCGCGTTCGGTGCCGGTGTGGCGATCATTGGATCGTTGTGGGGTGAATGCGACTGGGGCAATAACGACGTCGACATCGACGTCAATCGCTACAACAACATCAACGCCAACAACCGGATCACCAACAACAAATGGCAGCACAATCCGGTGCATCGCAATGGCGTGCCCTATCGAGACAATGCGAGCCGCGCACAGTACGGCCGGCAACTGAACGGCGCCAATCAGCGTCAAGCCTATCGCGGAGAGAATGCCCAGCGCGCCCAGGCCCGTGAAAATGCCCGCAGCTCAATGGACAAGCACGGTATCGAACGACCCGCCACCAGCAATCTCGAAGCCCGTGATCAAACGCGCAAACTCCAGTCCGCAAGCGCAGGCGGCGATCGGCTGCAGGCCGGTGCGGACAGGCCGAGGGCGGCGGACAGAAGCCAGGACACGGCCAGAAACACCCGAGAGAATCAGCAGCCCAGGAGGGAGACCCAGCAGGCCAGGAACCAGAGCGCCCAGTTGGATCAGCGCAGAGAAGGCTCCGCGCAGACGCGGCAAACGACGAACAAACGGCCCGCCGCCAGTGCCGGCAGTGCCCGCAACAATGCGTTCGCCGGCGCACGCTCACCGTCCCAGGCCAACCTCCAGGCCAATCGTGGCCGGGCCAGCCAGGCATCCGCCCAACGCCCCAGTGCTTCGCGATCGGGCGGTCACCAGGTCAGCCGGCCGTCCAATCCACCAGCGCGTCAAAGGGGGAGCCGTCGTTGAAAAACCATCCTCGATTGAAGGGACTCACGGGCTTTCTCCTTCATGTACTGGTTATAGCCGCCGGCTTGTCGTGGTCGTGCATGGCGACGGCCCAGCAGGCCTTTCCAACCCCGGAAAAGGCTGCAGAAGCCTTTGTCGAAGCACTGGGCACGGAGCACGCCGACCAGGCACGCCTGACCGAACTGCTGGGCAATGACTGGCACATTTACATCCCCCGTGAAGGCGTGCAGCGCAAAGATGTGGATGCGTTCTTGCAGCAATATCGCGAGCAACACCACTTTGAAAACACCAGTGACCGTCAGGCTGTCCTGGCGGTCGGCAGTGAGAACTGGACACTGCCTATCCCCCTGACAAAAAACGAGAACGGTTGGCGCTTCGACATGAAGGCCGGCAGTGCCGAGACCCGTGCACGTCAAATCGGCCGCGATGAACTTGCCGCGGTGCAATCGGTGCTGGCCTATCACGATGCCCAGATGGACTATGCGTCGGTGGATCGTGACGATGATGGCGCACTCGAGTATGCGCAGAAAATCTTCAGCACCCCCGGCAAACACGACGGACTCTATTGGGCCGAAGACGACAGCGGCCAGATCAGCCCGCTGGGGCCTTCGTTCGGCAAAGCCATCGCCGACGAAGAATGGCATGGCTACCGCTTCCGCATCCTTCATGGCCAGGGTCCTTCGGCACCGGGTGGTGCCTACAGCTACCTCATCGGTGACAAGATGAGCCGCGGCTTTGCGCTGATCGCCTGGCCGGCGAAGTACAACGACACTGGCGTGATGAGTTTCATGATCAGTCATGAAGGCCAGGTGTTCGAGAAAGACCTGGGGCCCGAGAGTGAAAAACTGGCGCTGGCGATGAAGCGCTTCGATCCGGATGACAGCTGGAAAGAGGTGCCTGAAGATCAGGAGTAGCAGGCGTGACCTGCTACCAGCCTTCAGAACGGTTGAAAGCCGTTATCTGATCGACAGGACAAATCGGTCTTCGCCCCCCGTGCTGTCGTTGCAGGAGGGTTGCTCAAGCTTGAATCCGCACCGTTCAAGTACTTTTCGCGAGCCCAGGTTTTCCTTGAAGGCATAGGCAACCAGTTGCGCAAGCCCCCAGCGCATCCGCGATTCCTGGATCAAATGCCTCAGCGCCAGTGTCGCCAGCCCCTGGCCGCATGCGCACTCGGCAATCCGATAGCCGACTTCAGCGGAACGGGTCGATGAGTCGATGCGTTTCAAATTGGCTCGACCGACGATTCTCTGACTGGAATCCTCAATGACAAAGGGGTGCCAGGCACCGATGGCGAAATCGGACAAATAGCTTTCGATATGATCGGCGACACCCTGCAACGAGTAAAAAGAAGGGTCGCGCGCATCGATATGGGATTCGAACCATTCACGGTTCTCGATTTCGAACGCCAGCAACGCTTGAGCGTCAGTCTTTTTCAGCTCGCGAACGCTAAATGATTCCATTCATCACCTCTGCTGTGTCTTGCGCCGAATTGGCTCGAGTCTATCTCATACCTGAACAACCTGGCCGGGCCTTCCTCCTCTCGAACGCGAGCGGCTTGCACAGTACATATGGAAAAACGTATATTCGAATAACCATATATACAGAGCCGCGCCAATGCTCAATCCTGCCGCCGTATTCAAATGCCTGTCCGACGAAACCCGCGCCCGGGCCACTTTGCTCATCACTCGTGAAGGCGAGTTATGCGTGTGTGAACTGGTCTGCGCCCTTGACGACAGTCAGCCTAAAATTTCCCGCCATCTTGCACAGCTACGCGGCTGCGGCCTGCTTCTCGACCGCCGTCAGGGACAGTGGGTGTATTACCGGCTCAACCCCGATCTGCCCGCGTGGGTTCGCGACGTTCTCGAAACGACCTTGCTGGCAAACGCCGACTGGCTTGCGAACGACAGCACTCGCCTTGCCGCGATGGGCGACCGTCCGCTGAACACTTCCGCCTGCTGCTGACCTTTCATTCATCGAGACTGTTCATGTTTACTGCATTTACCATTTTCCTGCTGACCATGGTGTTGGTCATCTGGCAACCCAAGGGCCTGGGCGTCGGCTGGAGCGCTTCCCTGGGCGCCATCCTGGCCCTGCTGGCAGGCGTCGTTACACTGCACGATATTCCGCTGGTGTGGGCCATTGTCTGGAACGCCACCGCGACCTTCATCTCGCTGATCATCATCAGTCTGCTGCTCGATGAGGCCGGGTTTTTCCAGTGGGCCGCATTGCATGTGGCACGCTGGGCCAAGGGTGACGGGCGGCGCCTGTTCGTATTCACGATACTGCTGGGGGCCGGTGTATCCGCCCTGTTTGCCAACGACGGTGCAGCCCTGATCCTGACCCCCATCGTCGTTTCAATTCTGCTCGCACTGCGTTTTTCGCCAGCCTCTACCCTGGCGTTCGTCATGGCGGCCGGTTTCATTGCCGACACGGCGAGCCTGCCCCTGGTGGTGTCCAACCTCGTCAATATCGTTTCGGCTGACTACTTCGACCTGGGCTTCAGCGAGTACGCCGCCATCATGGTGCCGGTCAACTTCGTTGCCGTGGCGACCACCCTCGTGGTGCTGTATTGGTTTTTCCGGCGCGACATTCCCAGGCACTACGCTCTCGATGACGTGATGGATCCGCGACGCGCCGTGCGTGATCCCCTGACCTTCCGCGTCGGCTGGATGGTCCTGGCTCTGCTGCTGATCGGGCTGTTTGCCCTGGAACCCTTGGGCATTCCCATCAGCGCCATCTCAGCGGTCTGTGCCGCGATGCTGTTCGCCGTGGCGGCGCGTGGGCATGTGATTTCAACGCGACGGGTGCTGCGTGAGGCGCCCTGGCAGGTCGTGATCTTTTCGCTGGGCATGTACCTGGTGGTATACGGGCTGAAAAACGCCGGACTGACCACCTACATGACCATGGCCCTGAACCGCACGGCCGAATTCGGCATCTGGGGCGCCGCGCTGGGCACTGGGCTGCTCACGGCCTTGCTGTCATCGGGCATGAACAACATGCCGACGGTGCTGGTGGGTGCCCTGTCGATCCAGGCCAGCGACGCCACCGGTGTGGTGCGTGAAGCCATGATCTACGCCAATGTC
This sequence comes from Pseudomonas sp. IT-P74, assembly GCF_949768175.1. NCBI lineage: Bacteria > Pseudomonadati > Pseudomonadota > Gammaproteobacteria > Pseudomonadales > Pseudomonadaceae > Pseudomonas > Pseudomonas sp. IT-P74. The sequence goes on from NZ_CATKQD010000002.1 coordinate 69,910, forward strand.
ATCGGCTCTGACCTGGGCCCCAAGATCACCCCCATCGGCAGCCTGGCCACCCTGCTCTGGCTGCATGTCCTGGAGCGCAAGGGCATCCGCATTACCTGGGGTTACTACTTCAAGGTCGGCGTGGTCCTGACGCTGCCGATTCTGTTCATCACCCTGTCTGCCCTGGCCCTGCGCCTGAGCGTTTAGCCCCCGTGCGACTGCAAAGAGGAGTCACCATGCGCGTTCTGTTTATGTGTACCGCCAATAGCTGTCGCAGCATCCTGTCCGAAGCCATGTTCAACCATCTCGCCCCCGAAGGTTTCGAGGCGTTCAGTGCCGGCAGCTTCCCCAAGGGCCAGGTGCTGCCCCGCAGCCTGAGCACGTTGCAAGAAGCCGGTATCGCCATCGACGGCTTGAGCAGCAAAGGCAATGAGGCTTTCGAAGCCAACCCGCCGGACATCATCATTACGGTCTGCGACAAGGCCGCCGGTGAAGCGTGCCCCGTGTATTTCGGGCCGGCACTGAAAGCTCATTGGGGCCTGGAAGACCCATCGGACATACAGGGAGACGAAGCGATGGTATCGGCTGCGTTCCACTCAACCCTGGCGCGCATCGAAACACGCTGCCGGGCATTGCTCGACCTGCCTTTTGCACAACTTGACCGCGATGCGCTGAAGCGGGAACTCGACCGCATCGGCACGCTTTGACCGGAGCCCCCATGACCCATCCCCTGCCCAATCTCGACACCTCACTGACCCAGCCCATCGCCAGCGGATAGCGTCGTCCTCGTCAGTGTTTCAGACCTGCGGCATATGTCGAAAAAAAGTCGCAAGCCCCGCGATTCTTAAGGGCTTGCGACTCATTGCCGATACGTCCTTCAAACCCCCGGGACGTCATCGACGGGTAGACCTGCCGTGTTCATTGCCGAACGTGCGGGCCTAGTTCTCTATCTCAACCGTATCGAAATCCGGTGCGTCAGCCACATCCTCTCTGGCCGCCCGCGCCTTGGCTTTGTCAGCCTCTCTGGCTACGTTCGCCTTGGCTTTGGCTGCGTCCCTGGCAGCATCCGCATCAGCCTTGGCTGCATCCCTGGCAGCATCTGCGTCGGCCTTGGCGGCGTCTCTGGCTGCATCCGCGGCGGCCCGGGCAGCGTCTCTGGCTGCATCGGCCTCTGCGCGCGGTACGCCAGCAGCTCTTGCGGCATCCCGTGCTGCATCCGCCTCAGCTCTGGCGGCGTCCCGGGCTGCATCAGCAGCGGCTTTTGCCGCATCCCGGGCTGCGTCTGCATCAGCCTTGGCTGCGTCTCTGGCTACATCAGCGTCATTTCTGGCAACGCCTCTGTCTTCCGCGGCTTCCCGGGCAGCGTCAGCAGCGTCTTCTGCAGCTTCCCTTGCAGCGTCACCAACGTCTTCCGCGGCTTCCCTTGCGACGTCACCAACGTTTTCCGCGGCTTCCCTTGCAGCGTCATCGGCGTCTTCTGCCGCTTCCCTTGCAGCGTCACCGGCATCTTCTGCGGCTTCCCTGGCTGCATCGGCGGCGTTATCCGCGTCGTTGTCATCATCGTTGTCTTGCGCTTTGCCTGGGCCTCTATTTGGGCCTCTATTCCCGGCCATGGCACCATTGTCATCGTCGTTGTCACGCGCATTGCCCGGGCCTCTGTTCCCGGCCATACCACCATGGTCAGCATCGCCGCGACCGTCACCGCCATGGCCTGTTGCACCATGACCGCCACCGCCGTCACCACCATGACCACCGCCTCCGGAGCCTCCACTGCCGGAGCCACCGCCGCCACCGTGACCACCGCCGCCGCTGCCGCCACCACCGTGGCCGCCTCCGCCACCGCCGTCACCACCGTGACCGCCGCCTCCGGAGCCGCCGCCACCGCCGTTACCACCGCCCCCGGAACCGCCGCCACCACCGTGACCACCGCCTCCGGAACCGCCGCCACCGCCGTGACCGCCACCGCCTCCGCCGCTACCACCACCACCGCCGCTGCCACCATCTTTGGCATACACGCTGGAGAAACTACTGATGTAATCGGGCACCAGAACAGTCGATGCCGACAGGACCCCGCCTATTGCCAGAGCCAACAAACATTTCTTGAGCAGCATGATGCACCTCCGCTTGGAGTTGCGTTGTCACCTCCGTATCGAACGCAATGTCCAGTGAGTTCCCGGCCGCCCACTGGAGCGGCCACCCAACCGGCACGGCCATGAATAGGCAGCAGCAACGAGCCACTGCGGTATCCGTACGATCCTTCAGAGCCAGCTGGCATCTTAGCGTGGGAAATATTCCCACACCACTTAGATTAGTACTGTCAGCACAAGTGTCAACGACCGGATATCAGGTCCGCGGCACGCGTTGAGCAATCGGCCAACAGCAGACAGAAGACGCAGCAATGGCAAATGAGTAGCTATGCTTGGTTTGTTGCCTGGCTCTCTTGGCAACATCGTGAAAGGAGGCGTTTGAGATGCAACTCATCACGTTGAAAATCGAAAAACCGGATGAGACGAACTTCATTCTGGGTCAGACGCATTTCATCAAGTCCGTCGAGGACATCCACGAAGCGCTGGTCAATACCGTGCCAGGCATCCAGTTTGGCGTGGCCTTTTGTGAAGCCTCCGGCAAATGCCTGGTGCGATGGTCTGGCACCGATAGCTCAATGATTGAACTTGCACAGAAAAATGCGAAAGCCATCGCAGCAGGCCATAGCTTCATCATTTTCCTGGGCGAAGGTTTCTATCCGCTGAACGTGTTGAACACCATCAAAACGGTTCCAGAGGTATGCCGTATCTTTTGTGCAACAGCCAATCCGACCGAAGTGATTCTCGCCGAGACGCAGCAAGGGCGAGCGATCCTGGGCGTAGTGGATGGCTTTTGTGCCCATGACATCGAAGGCGATGAAGACATTCTGTGGCGCAAGAACTTGTTGCGGCAGATTGGCTACAAGCTGTGAGTGGCAGGGCGCCCCCCCCCAAACACGCTCGACCGGTGCATGATACGCGGCGCGTGACGCCCTGTTTGGGCCGGGACTGCAGGGGATGACCTGATCGGCCTCCTGGTGTAACTAATCAAGTCAAAATGTTTACCTGCAGGGCAGATCCTTATACGATGAAGTCCGCTTCTACTGCTCTCCATCGGGCCTGAGCAATCCGTGGTTATTATGCATGACAAAGCGACTTAACAAATTGTGCTCTATGGTCATGCATAATTTTGCGCGACGAACAAGCAAAAATTGTATACAAGTTCATTCATACAATTAAATAAAATAACATTGAGCACCTGAACGATGAACAACCCTGATTTACAGGCCGAAAGCTCCAAAGCCTTCAGCATAGTTATAGTAAATTACAAAACACCAGAAATTACCAAGATATGCCTGGACTTATTGCACCAGCATTTCGGCAACAACAACGTCCCGGTATGGGTGGTTGACAACTATTCCGCCGATGAGAGCACTGAGTATTTAAGAACGCTTGACTGGATCAATTTGATCGAGCGCTCTATTTCCGAACCAGAAGCGGGCCATATTGCCCATGGCAAGGCACTTGACCTGGTTCTGGAGCGAATTGACACCGATTATTTATTTCTGATGCACACCGATACATTTGTTTTCGACAAGAATGTTTTTTCGATGATGTTGAATAAATGCTTGAAAAACCCGAAGGTCGCGGCCGTCGGTTGTGTCGAGCAAATTAACCGCGGCACCATGAGAACCGCCTGGCGCTTTAGCTCACGACTATTTAAACACCACTTCAGACGCCTGAAAATCTCCATGGGTTTGCGTTCCAGAGAGCCAAAACCGTACAAAGAAGTCTATTTGAAAAGTTTCTGCACCTTGTGGAACTGCAAACTTGTCAAACAGCACAACATGCACTTTTCGATGGATGATCGCGTGCCAGGCTATACCCTCCAGGACCGCATGACCGAACTTGGTTATGTCATTGAAATGTTATCACCGCGTAAAATCTTCAGCTATCTGGATCACATTCAGTCCGGCACTGTTGCTGCGGTTGGCGGCTATGGTGAAACCCATAGGCGAACCAAGATGTACAACAACATCCTCAAGCGTCTGAACAAGGACGACAGGACAGCGTGAGCGGCGAATAGACGCAATGAGCAGGGGCGTTCAACCCTGTGTGAAGTCACCCATACATTTTTATATCAGGTCATTGGAGCGGTAATGGCACCCATCACTCAAGCACTACCTATCACCCTGTCCCCGGAGCTTGATTTCGACCAGAATGCCGCCAGCGCCTTTGGTGCTTCGTTGACCGGCAGCTATGTTCAGGCTACGCCATTTCCGCACATAGTCCTCGACAACTTCTTGCACGAAGACCTGATTGCGAGCATCTGCTCGCACTTCCCGGTCGAGCCAACCAACAATGAAATGCTCTACGAGCGCGGCTATAAAGGTCAACGCAAACGTCAAATCAGCCCCAACGAATGCGACCCCTATTTGAAGACCGTTTTCAACGCCTTCAACTCGGCCCCCATGTTGCAGTTTCTTGAAAAGCTCACTGGCATCGAAGGATTGATACCCGACCCCTACTTTAGCGGTGGCGGCCTGCATGAAACGAAAAGCGGTGGTTTCCTGGGGGTGCACTCGGACTTCAGGCTCAACAAAAAACTTAATGTTGAACGCAGACTGAACATCATCATTTATCTGAATGAAGACTGGCAAGAGGAATACGGCGGCAACCTAGAGCTTTGGGACGTCGGCATGAAGACCTGCCTTAAAAAAGTCCTGCCCATTTACAATCGCTGTGTCATTTTCAACACAGACAAGGACAGCAATCATGGGCACCCGGAGCCTTTAACGACTCCGGAACACATCACCCGCAGGTCTATTGCGCTTTATTACTACACTGCGGGAACCATGGCGATCGATCCGGCACAAAGAAACAAAACCCACTACAAGCCAAGGCCCAAGGATCGTTTAAGCCTGAAGTACTACATTAATAAGCTGATCAAGAAGAAAAACTGACCTGCAAAACGCCCGGGAACAAGGCAAAGGGCCTGAGTCGATGCGGTGAAGCCCATCAATGCTGGAGGCAACCTGACAGGCAACGGCCAGGAATCAGAAAGCGTGGCTAAGCAACAGTCCGGCCTCGCCGTCCGGGCTGGCGTCGGAAAAGCCCTTGACGGCGTACAACTGAAACTTCCATTCCTGATTGAGCTTGTGCGTGAGAAAGAGCGTGAGCTCCTCGATCTCGTCGCCGGTGGAAACGACCTTCTGCCGCCAGTCGTAAGACACGCCCGCCGTGGTGCGCGCAAACACGGGCATGGCAAAGCCCAGGCCGGCGAATATCGGGTTGTCGAAGTCGGAGCCCGACGGGTCGCCGAACTTTTTCCAGCCCAGGGTCGCGAACCCGGTCACACGACCGAAGGCTTTGGCGACATCGACCTGGGCGGAATAGTCGGTTTTGCCGGTGCCCAGGCACTCGTCTTCGTCGGCGGTGGGCAATTTGACCTTGCCGATCAGGTCCACGAACAGCCCGCCAACGCTGCCGTCCAGCACCGCATAGTCGGCACCGGCAACGGTGTCGCCCAGACCGCTTTCCACCTTGCCGCAACCGCCGGGCAGCGGCTCGCCGTCAGGGCCGACCGAAGGATTGGTGATGCGTAGCCAGGGCACGGTGAGCTTGTAGGTCATGGGACCGGTTTCGTATCTGCCCACCAGCGGGACGTACCAGGTTTCGGACATGGTACCGGTGCCATAGTCGCCCCGAGAGTAGTCGGTTCCGATCGAGGTCGTGAAGGTATCGGCCAAGGCCGGCAAGGACAGGCTGGCAAGCCAACCGACGAGCAGGATGCGCTTGGGGTCCATGTTCACCTCGTGTCTGGCGTCATCGAAGTTCACACGCATGTTTTGTTGCGTGACTTACCCAGCCTAGTTACTTATGACGAAAGTGCATCATGGCTGCACTGTTTTAACCCGACCTGCCGGAGTGATCGATTTTTTCAACTGGTTCAACCTTCTCGACTTTTTCTGGCCGATCAACCTTTTCAACCTTCTCGACTTTTTCCGGCCGATCAATTTTTTCGATCTTTTCAGGTCGATCGACTTTCTCCGCACGTTCTACCTTCTCTACTTTCTCTACCCGCTCTACCCTCTCCACATTCTCGCCTTTGCCGGATTGCTCGACCCTTTCGACTCGCTCTGATTTGCCAGACTTGTCCACGTTCACGTTCACGTCCACGCGTTCTATATTGTCGCCACCGCCATGACTGTCACTGCCCCCGTGGCGAGTATCGTCGATGACACTGCCTGCGCTCTCGGAGCGGCCGCTCCTGTCACTGCCCGAGCTCCCGGAGCTCCCACTGCCAGAGTTGCCAGAGTTGCCGGAGCCGCTCGAGTCGCTCGAATTGCCTGAGCCGCTTGAATCGTCGGTGTCTTGCTCATTGCTGCCGAGTCGTCCGTGTCGGTTGTTGGCTGGGGAATCGGAGCCCTCGCGGGGCAATTCGATACGCGTTGCCTGCACCTCCCGCGCGCCGGTGAACACGCCATTGATCCGCACGCGTCGATCCAGCGTCAGCTGCGAAGCCTGCACACCGACAAACACGGTGTCGCGCGCCAGCTTCACATTAAAGCCGCCCACCACCAAATGGCGCTCCTGCCGGACCTGTACCAGGCCCTCGATCACTGCATTGTGTGCCCGACCAATGAAAGGCAGGCTCGGGTCGGGACGGCTTTGGCTCACGTCCAGCTCGCGACCGGACCAGTGGCCGCGCACCAGCATTTCCTGCGCCGGGCCCGAGTGGTTGCTGAGTTTGAGCCCGTGGAGATAGCCGCTGCGATCCACCGGGCCGATGGCACTGGCCTCCTTGAGGCCGAGTGCCCGGTCGATGCGGCTGGCCACCACTTCGCCTCGAGCATCGCGCAACCCACTGACCCGCACGGGATCGCCCGGGCGCAGGTCGGCAGCGACCTGGGCACCCTTGGCCAGGCGTACCGGTTGTCCCATGACGCGCATGGGCATGGAATCGCGCGGCAGGGCTGTCAAAGGGCCTTCGTAGGCGTGCAGGATAGAAATGCGTCCGGCCTCCAGACCGCGCTGGGAGTTGAACGCTTCCACGGCAACCACCTGGCCTATCGCCAGGCGGGTACTGGAGGTGGCAATGCCGTTCTCGCTGACAGGAACGTTTTGGTTGAAGTGCACTTCCACGCCATTGACGCAGATCGAGGCGAACCCGGTGATGGTGCCGACAATGCCGGTACCTCCGATCCCACCGTTATCGTTGCTGATACCCGTACCACCCACGCCGCCTGCAACGGCCCCGGTGCCGCCAATACCGCCCGGGCGTTTTTTCAGTGGCGCGCCGGTACCACCGACTCCACCGTTGTCGGTATCGATGCCGGTACCGCCCATGCCGCCAGGCGCTACGCCCGTGCCGCCGGTGCCTCCCGGTGCCTGGATGACCGGCACTTCGCTGGTGCCCGCGTCATTCTGGCTGACACAGGCCGGAGCGGCTTGCAACACAATCGGAAGCGCGAGGCCCAGAACGAGGGCGACTGCACGAATCAGGCGCAATTTGACGGTCATGGTTCAGGGGCTTTTGGCGAATGGGTATCGGTAGCTTCAGTGTAGAAGTACAAGCCGACCGTGATGCGTTGGCGTGGTTCAAGGCTGGGCAGGTCCCGGAACTCCAGTTCGGCGGCGAGTCGGTTGAAGCTCAACAGGGCCTGCATTCCTTCGCTGGCCACGGCCTGGCGCAACGCCTCGACGCTCATCGGGGTCAGTGCGTCATAGTGGACGCTGCGTTCAAAAAAGGCCGGGGCGTCGCTGCTCAGGTTGTGAACTGCAGCGCAGGCATGATCGTGCAGGTTATGCCCCAGGTAAGCGGTTTTCTCATCGAAGCCCTTTTGTGGCACGAAGGCCTGCGCTTCGAGATGCACGCGTTCTTGCTCGTCAAGGCGCACGACCCCCAGACGCAGCCACTCGTCCAACACCACCCGCGCCCTGATATCGGTACTGACCTTCGCCACCAAGGCGTCGAAGGAACGATCGCCGCCGACACTGGCCAATCGAGGCAACGGCAGTGGCTGGCCGGCGTCGTTGCAAAAGGGCGCCTTGGCCCAGGCGTTGACCAATTGCGCACCGAACGTGATGTTTTCCGGAAGCGTGGAGGCAGCCGGGTCGCCGGTATTGCGCAAGCGCCGTACATCCTTGCGGTGCACGCCGGTGAGCAGGCTGATGCGGCTGTCGGTTGGTGCCTTCTCGCCCAGGCGGAACTCACGGTCCGCCACTTCGACGAAAACCTCCTTGAGCAGGTCGGCAAACACCAGGTAGGTGACGCCTTTGCGCAGCATCAGGCGCACCAGCGGCTGCATGACATGCCGCAAGGCTTTGAGGAGCGAGGTGGGCAGCGTGGACGATTGCATTCAGCGAATTCCTGGATAGATAACCCCAGTATAGCCATGTGGGAAATAATCCCATGAAACCACGCACGTATTTTTGCCACGACTCATGCAAAACCGGTCCCCGGGGTTTTGCATGAATCACAAAACGCCTCAGATCCGGCTGTTGTCGTCGCCGGGTTCGCCGCCGACATGGACACCGCGGTCATCACCTGGCTCACCGCCAACGTGGACACCGTGGTCATCACCCGGCTCACCGCCAACGTGGACGCCGTGGTCATCACCCGGCTCACCGCCAACGTGGACGCCGTGGTCATCACCCGGCTCACCGCCGACGTGATTGCCGTGATCATCCCCCGCTTCAGCATGCGTACCACCGCGACCGGAGTTCGCGCCACCAGAACCGGCATGGCCTGAATTCCCATGGTCGCTGCCGCTGTGACCACTGTTACCACCGTGGCCACTGTTGCCGCCGCTTCCGCTATTGCCACCATGGCCACCGCTCCCACTGTTGCCGCCGTGACCGCCACCGCTACCACCATTGCCGCCACCGCCGCTTCCACCACCACCACCACCACCACCACCACCACCACCACCACCACCACCACCACCACCACCACCACCACCACCATCCTTGGCATAGGCACTGGAGTCATGGGAAATGGAATCTGGTACCAGAACGATGGAAGCCGAAAGGACACCGCCAATTGCCAGCGCCAGCAATCCTCTCTTGAAAAACAGGTAATTGTTCATCGTGCATTCTCCTGGTGATTTACCGCGAACAGTGTCAACGCCATAAGCGTTGCAATCCGGGAGCGGCATGGGAGCAGACTGTCAAACCTACAGCTTCTTCTGAATTCTTTAACGTGGGAATTTTTCCCACACACAGAAGTTAGCCCTTTCTGGCTCAGGGTCAACTCGCGCAGGAGAAAGCCGACCGACGGCCTGTGGACACAGATGGGGATGAGAGGGGGTTGCCCATGCGGGAGTCGCATGGGCGGTGGTACTTTACGTTTTAAACCGCAGGTTTACAGGTATGGAATACAGCCTGTTGATCGCTACCCGGGAACCGAGGATTTTTGCGCGCCAACACCGCCCGCCCTGCCGGCGACTGCCAGTGCCACGCAACAGGCCAGCAACGAGAACGCAGCGAATGCGCCCATCACATGCAGATAAGGCAACACGTGATTCCAGGCTCGAGCCCCCCCCAGGAAAGCGGCGAACAGCCAACCGCTCATGGAAAGCGCACCCAACAAGGCGAGCCGTGAGCGGCCTGCACTGCGCAGTGCGACGAAGGGAGCCTTTTGCAGCAGCGGGAAGCCGATTCGATGCAAAAGTGCGCCGTTGAGGCTTAGCAGCGCGACGACCGTCACCTTGGCCCAGAGCTTCTGATTGAGCAGATACGCGTCACCTTCATCGAGATAACCCTGAAGCACCAGCAACAGCCCACTTGCCCAAAGGGCCAGCAGCGCGAGGCTGACAATCTTCTGGGTCTCATCGAGGTACTCAAGCCTCGCCTGGTCCAGTATTTCCTTGCGCCAACTCCAAAGCTTGTGATCTGCCTGCAACACCCTCCCCAGGGCAATACACGTAGCGAGCAGATGACCGTACACGAGAAGCATCTTGAGCATTGCCTTGACCTTTTTATTGTTTTGGCGCTGCGTTCCCTGCTTCGCTGAATTGAAAACGAATGATACAAATTAGCAATTGCGCTTTCAAGACAAATACTTGCTAACACTCAACGGAACAGACCGCCATACGACTTTCGTCGAATATGGAAGCGACTATCTTTCAAGGAACGGTCTCAAGAGATCGCAGACTTCCCTGTCTAAACGCTTAAACCAGGATCAATCAGGAGAAGACCATGCGCGCACTGACTGTTGCCGCGTTCGTAAGTCTGGACGGCGTCATGCAGGCACCCGGCGGGCCTGAAGAGGATTGCAGTGGCGGATTCCGCTTCGGTGGCTGGATCGTGCCCTACGCTGACAAAACCACCGGCCAGGCCGTCATGGACCTGTTCTCACAGCCATTCGAGCTGCTGCTGGGGCGTCGTACCTACGACATCTTCGCCGCCTATTGGCCGAACATTCAGGCCGACTCAACTCACCACACCATCGCCGACCTGTTCAACGCCGTCCCCAAGCATGTGGCCACCCATTGCGCCGACTCGCTGGCCTGGCACAACAGTCATGCGCTGGAGGGCAATCTGGTCGACGCGATCAACGCGCTTAAACGCCAGGACGGTCCCCGGCTACTGACCCAAGGCAGCGGTGATCTGGTGCGGCAACTACTATCCGCCGGCCTGGTGGACGAGTTGCGGCTGATGATTCATCCCATCCTGCTGGGACGCGGCAAGCGCCTGTTCGACGACAACGCACAAGCGTCGGCCTTCACCCTGGTGAATTCGATCAGCTCACCCGGGGGTGTGCTGATCACCCGCTACACCCGCAGCGGCGAGGTGCGCACAGGTTCGTTCGAAGGCGTGAGGTAGCGATAGCCGGCGTCTCTGTCGCCCAGGTGAAATTAAGCTTGGGCTAAGGTTGGCTCTTTAGTCTTCGACACTTTCGAGTAGTCGAGCATTTCGAAGATGGGTAGTGTCGATACAAGCGCCAAACCACCGTTCAGCATCGTTCTGGTTAATTACAAAACCCATGATTTGACCAGGATCTGCCTGGACCTTTTGCGCGAACCGGTACGAAAAGCCGGAATCCCGGTCTGGGTGGTCGATAACGGTTCGGCGGATGCCAGCGTCGAGTATTTGCGCTCGCTCGACTGGATCAACCTGATCGAACGCGATGCCCCCACCAAAGAACCGGGGCACATCGCCCATGGCAAGGCACTGGACATGGCGCTGGCCAGGGTCAACACCGACTACCTGTTCCTGATGCACACCGACACGTTCGTCTTCGATGCAAACGTATTTGCGATGATGATGGAGCGCTGCACCAAGGATCAAAACGTCATCGCGGTCGGTTGCACGGAGCAACTCAACCGCGGACTGCCAAGGACCGCGTGGCGCTTCACTTCACGCCTGATCAAGCACCACTACCGACGCTTGAAGCAATCGCTGGGCCTGCGATCAAAGGAGCCGAAACCCTACCGGGAAACCTACCTGAAAAGCTTTTGCACGCTATGGAATGGCAGGCTGATCAAGCAGCAGGGTCTGCATTTTCAGATCGATGACCGTGTGCCCGGTTATGAGCTGCAAGACCGCGTGATCGACCTTGGCTACAAAGTCGTGTTTCTTTCGCCCGGCAAAATCTTCAAGTACCTGGACCACGTACAGTCCGGCACTGTCGCCGCTGCGGGCGGATATGGCCAGGATCATCGGCGGACCAAAATGTACCAGGACATTCTCAAGCGCTTCAGTGCAACCAACTCCTCGATGTCTTGAACAAACCCGCACCCACAAAAATTAAGCCCACTGACCGTTGCCGGTGCAGTGGGCTTTTCGCATCAGGCTGATACCGGCTCACTGTTGCAGGATAAAAGTCGCCAGGCTTTTCAGGTCGTCCGGACTCAACTGCGCGAAAGGCGGCATGGGCACATCCCCCCACTTCCCGCTGCCGCCGTGCTGGATGCTGGACATAAGCCGGTCCATTGCCTGCGGGTCCTTGGCATATTTGGCCGCCACATCGCGGTAGGCCGGGCCCACCACTTTGTGGTCGATCGCGTGGCAGGACAGGCAGGCGTTGTTCTGCAGCAAGGCCTTGGCGTCGACTTTTGCATCAGCCACCGCCGGGGCGTTCGAGGCCGCCTGAACATCGGCATCATTGACCTTCGCACTGCCGTAGGTCACTGCCAGGTAAGCGCCGATAACACTCACCTCCCGGTCGCTGATCGGAGCACCGTACACGTGCTGCATCTTGCCCGCTTCGGCGGTCCACTGCGCCAGGCTCATGCCCGGCGGCTGGAAGTTGATGTAATCGGCCGAATGGCAGATAGAACACTTCTGCTGCGCCAATGCGTAGCCAGGCATCGCGCTGGGCTTGAACACAGCCGTTTCAGGCGGCAGCGTAATGGACAGCGGCGTGGCGCCAGCCAGGGTCGCCAGACAAACCTGAGCCGCGCAGAGCAAGGCGGTCATGCATTTCACAAGTTTCATGCGGCCCTCCTCAGGCGACGGTCACGTGGATGGTTTCGACGACGTGGCGACGGTAGCCAGCGGGGTTCCAGTCGGCTTGCAGCGGCTGCGTCTTGCCAGCACTGTTGCTGGCCCGCACCATCAGCTGGGTGGCGCCCTTGCCGGTAAAGGTGATCGGCAGTGTCCACTCACGAAAGGAGAAACGGCCAAGGTCCTGCCCGAGCATGGTTTCACGCCAGGTTTTCCCGCCGTCGATCGACACCTCCACCTTGTTGACCCCAACGCCACCGTCGAACGCGATGCCCTTGAGCACCAGGCTTTTGTTCAACGGCAATACATCGCCGTGTTTAACGCTGGTGATGAAACTGCGCACCGGCAATTTGGAAATCGGCCGGGTTTTCGCCGCCGTGGTGCCGGGGGCAATGCACAAGCAATCGTTATCCGGAACCCGGTATCCCTTGGCCATGAAGAAACCGTCGTAGGTATGATCGACGACTTCGATCTCACTCAGGTGCTTGACCCAGTAGGTACCGAAATAGCCAGGCACCACCAGACGAATCGGGTAGCCGTTGAGAAATGGCAGGTCGGTGCCATTCATCGACCAGGCGATCATCGGCTCACCGTCCATGGCATGGCTGATGTCCAGCGCCTTGATGTACTCCGGCGTGCTCGGCAGCACCGGTTTATCGAGCCCACGGAAGGTCACTTGCACGGCGCCGGCTTTCACACCGGCCTTTTCCAATACCGCCTTGAGCGGCACCCCCACCCACCGCGCATTGCCCATGGAACCATTGCCCAACTGAGCGCCGAACACCCGAGGCATCGAGAAGCCACGGCTATTACCCGAACACTGATTGACGGCCACCACTTCCACCGGTTCGGCGAGGGCCTTGAGCTCGGCAAGGGAAAGCGACAGTGGCGTGTCGACCGAGCCCTTGATCATCAGGCGGTAGCTGTCGGGATCGATGCTGGTCGGAAAATTGGCCAGGTGGTAACGCACGAAAAAGGCGTCATTGGGCGTAATCGGCCCTTCGTTGAAGACGGAGAATGGCGTTTCCAGATGCGGCGGACGCGTGGTCACCAGGGTCAACGGACGTTTTTGCGGGTATTGCACGAGCGGTCGTGGGCCGGCGGCAAAGGTCACTTCTTCGACGTTTTCCTCGGCAGCCCTGGCGAGATTTGCCAACGGCGAGGCCGCCAAAGCCAAAGTGAAAGCATCGCGTAAAACCCGCCGACGGGTCGGCTGGCTGTTGTCTACAAAACTGAACTTCATTCTGCGCTCTCTATGATTGTTTTATTGAGATGCAACTGATCGTTCCCCACCAGGACGCAATGCTTTTATGTAGGAGCGAGCCTGCTCGCGATGGACTAAAGAGCGTCACGTTTAACCAATAAACACTCGTTATCGTTAACGACCATCGCGAGCAGGCTCGCTCCTACAGAATGTTGCGCGCCAGGCGGTGAGATATCAGGCTTACGGTCGATGAACAAGCCAGTATCGTCAGGGCCAAACTGTCCGCTTTTCATTGAGCGTCAGCGACTTGACAATTGATGACAGGAACTCCCGTCAAGGCCGGCGTAGACACTTCGGATTCGAAGCCCTGCCTGTGCCATCACCCACAAAAAGGCTCGTTACGCCATGGTAATCGGGCGGCGGCGATCATGGGATTGATCCAGTCGGTCCGGCTCAACGGGCATGATCCGTATGCTTACCTGAAGTATGTTTTAGCGCGCCTGCCGACGCAGTGGGCGAGTAAGATTACCGAGCTGCTGCCGCATAACTGGCCACCCACCTGACAACGTAAACCGGGATGTTCGGATACTCACGTTGAAACTCCACATGGAAGACTTGGTATGACTCGAATTATTGAAATCCTGATGTACACCTTAAAGCCAGGATCGGGATTGGATTTTCATCGAATAATGCAGAATGTAAGTATTCCGCTTCACCTGGAAGCTGGCATCGATGTCGTTTCTTATGGCGGCTCATTGCATGATTGTGACAGCTATCACCTGATTCGCGCCTATGAAAGCGAGAGCCATCGCTTGGCATCTCAAGATATTTTTTACGCAAGCGCTGCCTGGAAACAGGGCCCGCGAGCAGACATTATCAGTCTCATTGAAGTCAGTACAACGACAGTAATGGCGCTCACTCAAGACGTAATTGATGCCTTCAGAGCGTCCATGGATATGTCGAAAGCCGACGTTCAATCAGCGTGATAGGCCCGTATTCTTCAACGCAGGGATCAGGAAGGTGTGTTAGCCGGACGCTTACGATCATGCCTCCAGAATCATTTTCCAGCCCACAAAAAAACCCACTGACCGTCGCCGGTTCAGTGGGCTTTTTTTGATCCGGTCTCTAATTACAGAGCCATATCACTCGCAGCATTCGCCTTCGGCGCTTTTACTGCAGTATCAACAGTCACAGGCGTCACAGCCGGCGCGATCACCGCGGGTGGCGGAGTCAGTTCCAGCACCTTGGCGGTGTAGGCCCACTCTTGCGCAACCTTCTCAGGGCTGGCGTTCAACTGGGTGCCGTAGCTCGGTACGATCTGGTGCAGCTTTGCCTGCCAGTCAGGGGTCGCGACCTTGTCCTTGAACACTTTCTGCAGCACGGTCAGCATGATCGGCGCGGCGGTCGATGCGCCCGGGGAGGCGCCCAGCAGGCCGGCGATGCTGCCGTCTTGGGAAGCGACGATTTCGGTGCCCAGTTTCAGCACGCCACCGGCGGCTTCGTCACGCTTGATGATCTGCACGCGCTGGCCGGCTTGCCACAGGCGCCAGTCTTCAGCCTTGGCGTTCGGGAAGTATTCCTTCAGGGCGTTGAGGCGGTCTTCGTCAGACAGCATCAACTGGCCTGCAAGGTACTCGACCAGCGGGTATTCCTTGATGCCGACCTTGGTCATTGGCCACACGTTGTGGGTGGTCGTGGTGGTCAGCAGGTCCAGGTACGAACCTTCTTTCAGGAATTTGGTGCTGAAGGTGGCGAACGGGCCAAACAGGATCACGCGCTTACCGTCCAGCACGCGGGTGTCCAGGTGCGGAACCGACATCGGCGGCGCGCCAACGGAGGCTTTGCCGTAGGCCTTGGCCAGGTGTTGCTCGGCGATGGTCGGGTTCTCGGTCACCAGGAACGAGCCGCCTACCGGGAAGCCTGCGTATTCCTTGGCTTCAGGAATGCCGGACTTCTGCAACAGGTGCAGGGCACCGCCGCCGGCGCCGATGAACACGAATTTCGCGTCGGTTTCGGTCTTGCTGCCGTCTTTGAGGTTCTTGTAGCTGACGCGCCAGCTGCCGTCTTCGTTCCTGGTGATGTCCTGCACTTCGCTGGACAGCTTCAAGTCGAACTTCGGCGTGGTTTGCAGGTGCGCAACGAACTGGCGGGTGATTTCGCCGAAGTTCACATCGGTGCCGAGCGGGCTCCAGGTGGCCGCGATTTTCTGGCTCGGGTCACGCCCTTCCATCATCAGCGGCACCCACTGCTTGATCACAGCCGGGTCTTCGGAGTACTGCATGCCGGCGAACAGCGGGCTTGCTTGCAGGGCTTCGTAGCGCTTTTTCAGGAACTTGATGTTGTCATCGCCCCACACGAAGCTCATGTGCGGGGTGGAGTTGATGAACGAACGCGGGTTCTTCAGCACGCCTTGCTGAACCTGCCAGGCCCAGAACTGACGGGAGATCTGGAACGCTTCGTTGATTTCAACGGCCTTCGGGATCGACACCTTGCCGCTCTCGTCTTCCGGGGTGTAGTTCAGCTCGGCCAGGGCGGAGTGACCAGTACCGGCGTTGTTCCAGCCGTTGGAGCTTTCCTGGGCGACGCCGTCGAGGCGCTCGATCATTTGCATCGAAGTACCGGGTTCCAGCTCATTGAGCCACACACCCAGGGTCGCGCTCATGATGCCGCCGCCGATCAGCAGCACATCGACTTTCTTGGCCTCTTGCGCGTGGACGGCAGACATCCCCATGGACAAAGCCAGCCCCAGCAGGGCCGTGTTCACTTTCTTAAACATCTGTAGCACCTATGATAAAACGCCATCCGCCCTTCCATCCTCACGCGCACAGCCCCGTGTTTCACGGCAGTCACGGGTGCGGCACTCAAGGATTACAGGGTGGGCACACAAGGCCGATGAACCGCATCGACCCCAGTTTAATGTCCCTTCTGAACTGACTTTTTATCTTTATTGGCTTCAGCTACTTGAGCGACAGTGATTCGGTCGGCACGTCTCAAAGACATGCAAACTGAATAGGTCAAACCAAGTTGGCGCGAAGAATATCACGACAAGGCTTACCCGCGCGTCTGTTCCCGACCGGTTAGTCCGGGCGCGGGCGATCGGCCTTCTATACTCATCCTGTTTTTCTCCATGAGTGTGTGAGGAACAGCCATGAGCGACAAAGACGATCTGCGCAAGTACTCCTCTCAAGTGATCGACGGCGTGGAGGCCGCACCGGCACGCGCCATGTTGCGGGCCGTGGGCTTCACCGATGCAGACTTCACCAAGCCGCAGATCGGCATCGCCTCGACCTGGGCCATGGTCACCCCATGCAACATGCACATCGACAAACTGGCGCTCGAAGCCGAAAAAGGCGCGAACGCCGCCGGGGCCAAGGGCGTGATCTTCAACACCATCACCATTTCCGACGGCATCGCCAACGGCACCGAAGGCATGAAGTATTCCCTGGTGTCCCGCGAGGTGATCGCCGACTCCATTGAAGTGGTCACCGGTTGCGAGGGGTTCGACGGCCTGGTGACCATCGGCGGCTGTGACAAGAACATGCCGGGGTGCCTGATCGGCATGGCACGGCTCAATCGCCCGTCGATTTTTGTCTATGGCGGCACCATCCAGCCGGGCGCCGGCCACACCGACATCATTTCCGTGTTCGAGGCCGTGGGCCAGCACGCGCGGGGCGATATCAGCGAGATTCAGGTCAAGCAGATCGAGGAAGTGGCGATTCCCGGCCCCGGTTCCTGTGGCGGCATGTACACCGCCAACACCATGGCCTCGGCCATTGAAGCACTGGGCATGAGCCTGCCCGGTTCCAGCTCCCAGGACGCCATTGGCGGCGATAAGGCCTCGGACAGCTTTCGCGCCGGCCAGCAGGTGATGGAGCTGCTCAAGCTCGACCTCAAGCCTCGCGACATCATGACCCGCAAAGCCTTCGAGAACGCCATCCGCGTGGTAATCGCCCTCGCCGGCTCGACCAATGCCGTGCTGCATCTGCTGGCCATGGCCAACGCAGTGGATGTCGAGCTGACCCTGGATGACTTCGTCGAGCTGGGCAAGGTTTCCCCGGTGGTCGCCGACCTGCGCCCCAGCGGTCAATACATGATGAGCGAGCTGGTGGCCATCGGCGGCATTCAACCGCTGATGAAGCGCATGCTCGATGCCGGCATGCTGCACGGCGATGTGCTGACCGTCACCGGCCAGACCCTGGCGGACAACCTGGCCAGCGTGCCCGACTACCCGGCCGGCCAGGACGTGATCCGGCCTTTCGACCAGCCGATCAAAAAGGACTCCCACCTGGTCATTCTGCGCGGCAACCTCTCGCCCACCGGCGCCGTGGCCAAGATCACCGGCAAGGAGGGTCTGCGCTTCGAAGGCACGGCCCGGGTCTATCACGGCGAGGAAGGTGCGCTGGCCGGCATCCTCAATGGCGAAGTGCAGCCCGGCGAGGTGATCGTGATCCGCTACGAAGGACCCAAGGGCGGCCCGGGCATGCGCGAAATGCTGTCGCCGACGTCGGCGGTCATGGGCAAGGGCCTCGGCAAGGAGGTGGCGCTGATCACCGACGGGCGTTTTTCCGGCGGCTCCCACGGTTTCGTGGTCGGTCACATCACGCCGGAGGCCTTTGAGGGCGGGCCGATTGCGCTGGTGGAGGATGGCGACAGGATCATTATTGATGCTGAAACTCGGCAGATCACGGTGGATGTCACCGATGCCGTGCTGGCCGAGCGCAAGTCGCGCTGGGTGCGGCCGGAATCGAAATACAAGCGCGGGGTGCTGGCCAAGTATGCGAAGACAGTTTCCAGTGCTTCGGAGGGGGCTGTGACGGATAAGTACCTGTAAGGTTTGAGTCTGGCGCTGTTTGGTCTAATGCCATCGCGAGCAGGCTCGCACACAGTTGATCTCCATATGCCGAAGATCCCCTGGGAGCGAGCCTGCTCGCGAAGGCGGCCTGTCAGGCAACCTCTACCTCAAAGCCTGAACCGATCACCTTGCAGTCGTCACCGATTGCTTTTGCGCCATACCGCGCAAAGACACCAGCAACAGACTGACAAACGCACCGGCAACCGCGATGCCCATGTCCTTTTGCGAATCCCACGGGTCATTTTGCGCGCCGACGAAGGCGTTCGCCGTGTCTTTGCCCAAGAAGGCTCCACCGATCCATTCCACCAGTTCGTACACCGCGGATGTCGACAGCATGATGTTCAGGGTCACGAAAAACAGCCAGAACCCGCGCAGCGGCGTCAGGCGCCACAGGACTTCGCGCACCGGATAAGCCAGCAGCAGCCCGTAGCTCAGATGCACCAACCGGTCGTAGTGATTGCGGTGAGTACCTGCCGCCCGGTCAAAACTGAAGCCCAACCACGCCGAAGACCAGTGATCGTATGGCACCAGGGAATAGGTGTAATGGGCGCCCAGTTCGTGCACGCACAGAAACGCAAACACCAACGTGATGGACATCGCCGACAAGCGGAAACGACGTGATACCGCCACCAAAGTCCCCACCAGCAACAACACCAGCAGGTTTTCCAGCGCCCAGTCCACCCGACTGCGGGGAGAAAAACCCGACGCCACGACAATCAGCACAAACACCAGGAGCAGCATCAGGTCGTGCCGTAAACGCGGGTCAGGCTGCATGGTGCAATACCTCGAAGTCAGGGCATCGCCCTTTTAACTTCGAGGCAAGGGTGTCAGGCAAGTTCGCTTTTTTCCTTCAGCTCATGATAGGTTGTACGATGACTGACGAATGTTTATCCAGTCATCGCTCTATCCCTACAACAACAAGGAAACACCCATGAAAAAAGCAAACGTGCTGATTGGTTTTCTGTGCCTGTTCAGCGGCTACGTCGCCGCCACCCCGGCTGCCGCGGACAAAGACGTGGCCCAGGCGGTCGACCACCTGACCCAGGCCATGCTGCACAAAGACATCCCGGAACTGAACGCCTTGACCGCCGAGAACCTGACCTACGGGCATTCCAGCGGCAAGATCCAGGACAAGCAAGCCTTCATCGCCGACATCGAAACCGGCAAAAGCGCGTTCAAGACCCTTGAGATGCAAAACCAGACCATTACCGTCTCCGGCGATGTCGCGCTGGTCCGTCACCACTTCTCGGCGCAAGCGCTCAAAGGCACTGAAGTGGTGCCGACGGAAATCGAAAACTTCCAGATCTGGCAAAAGCAGGACGGTAAATGGCTGTTGGTAGGACGGCAGGCGTTCAAGTTCTGATGAGTTCGTAAGCCACCAACATAACCTGTAGGAGCGAGCCTGCTCGCGATGGACGTAAATGCACCGCGTTTATTCAGGTAACACGCGTAATCGTTAGCAACCATCGCGAGCAGGCTCGCTCCTACAGGGGTTTTCGGGTGAATCAACTACCTTTCCACTCCCTGGGACTGAGCCCGGTCTTGCGCCGAAACGCCCGGGCCAGCGCCGAGGGGCTTTCGTAGCCGACCTCCTCGGCAATCAGCGCAATCGGTCGGCCCTCGCGCAAGCGTTTCTGTGCCAGGCTGATGCGCCAGCTCACCAGGTAATCCACCGGCGTCTGCCCGACTACCCGGCGAAAGTGCTCGGCGAAACTGGCTCGCGACATGTTGGCGGCGACCGAGAGTTCGGCCACGCTCCAGGCCTTGGCCGGGGTTTGATGCATCAGGCTCAGGGGGCGCGCCAGGCGCGCATCGGCGAGGCCGGCCATCATGCCCGGCTGCTGGCCTGTGGTACTCAAGATGTGCCGCAACAACAGAATCACCAGCAACTCGAACAGGCGATCCATCACCGCTTCGCGCCCGCACGTACCGTCGAACGCCTCGTTGAACAGCCATTCCAGGGTCCCGGCCAGGGTCGGGATTTCATCGAGTTTGAGCACCAGGTAATCCGGCAGCGCCGCCGCCAGGGCATTGCCTGCACCGCCGTCGAAATCCAGGGTCGCGCAGACCAGTTGCGTGCCGGACGCTTCAGACGCGAACAGACGATGTCGATAGGGCCGGGGGAAAAAGATCAGGGTCGGCTCGGTCAGTTGCAGGTCCGGCTGATCGCCCATCTTGAGCAGCAACTCGCCCGCCTGAAGCAAGTGCAGATGACCGCTGGCCTGTTGGCCATCGAAGGCGGAGGTGCCGCAAAACGTACCGCTATGGAAAGTGCCGGCATTGACGCCAAAGTGTGTGAGCAAGGTGGACAAGCGATCCATGACAAGGCTCCCGAAGGCAGTTCTGGACGATGTGTCGCATATCCTCGACGATTTGCACCCAACAAGCCAGCCACTCTCCCTAACATCAGCTCCGTACCCAGCGCATACCGCGCTTCACACCACGGAGTATCACCATGACCCGCATTGCCCCGATCAGCCTGGAACACGCCACCGACGCCACCCGCCCGCTGCTGGAAGCCGTGCAGAAAAAAGTCGGTTTTGTGCCCAATACCTTCAAAGTCCTGGCTCACGCCCCAGCGGTGCTGGCCGCGTACCTGCAAAACTCGGCAGCGTTGGGCAAAACGTCCCTGAGCGCCACGGAAAAAGAAGCGGTGTCCCTCGCCACCTCGCAGGTCAACGGCTGCGACTACTGCCTGGCGGCTCATACGTTGTTCGCCGGCAAGGCCGGATTGTCGAAGCAGGACATCCTCAGCGCACGACACGGCGAGCTCAACGCCATTGCCGCCCTCGCCCGCCAAGTTACCGAAAGCCGTGGTCACCTGACCGTCGAGCAGCTCGCCGCTGCCCGTGCCGCCGGCATCGATGACGGCAAGATCATCGAAGTGATCGCCCACGTGGCCTCGCAGACATTGACCAACTACCTGAACAACACAGCGCTGACCGACATCGACTTCCCGGCCATCTAGCGTAAATCCAGTCTGAAAAAACCTGTAGGAGCGAGCCTGCTCGCGATAGCGTTGAGTCAGACACCTATGATGTCGTCTGACACTCCGCCATCGCGAGCAGGCTCGCTCCTACAGATATTCACTCCGCTGCCATGTATTCGCAGGCCTCAATCATCCTCATGCAACTTGATGCCGCGTTTATGCAGCACATGAGGCACCACCAGCACCAGCAGCGTCAGAGCGAGGAAGAACGCCGAGATCGGTTGCGTGAGGAACACCGTCCAGTCGCCCTGGCTGATGGACAAGGCATTGCGCAGTTGTTTCTCGGCCATCGGCCCCAGCAGCATGCCGACGATCACCGGGGCGACGGGGAAGTCGAAACGGCGCATCAGCACCCCGCCCCAGCCAATGGCCAACATCAGGATCAGGTCGAAAGATGAGTGGCGCATGCCATACACGCCGATGGTGGCGAACACGAGGATGCCGGCATTCAGGTACGGCCGGGGGATTTGCAGCAGTTTGACCCACAAACCCACCAGCGGCAGGTTCAACACCAGCAGAATCGCGTTGCCGATGTACAGCGAGGCCACCAGCGTCCAGACAAGCTCCGAGGAGGTTTCGAACAGCATCGGCCCGGGTTGCAGGTTGTAGTTCTGGAACGCCGCCAACAAGATCGCCGCGGTGGCGGACGTCGGGATGCCCAGGGTCAGCAACGGCACCAGGGACCCGGTCGCGCTGGCGTTGTTGGCCGCTTCCGGGCCGGCGACGCCTTCGATGGCGCCCTCGCCCTTGTTGGCGGAAAACTCCTTGGGGTACTTGCTGAGTTTGCGTTCGGTGGAATAGGACAGGAAGGTCGGAATCTCGGCGCCACCGGCCGGAATCGAACCAAACGGAAAGCCGATCAGCGTGCCGCGCAACCAGGCGGGGACCGAGCGTTTCCAGTCGGCGCGGGTCATCCACAACGAGGTCAGGCGGTGCCGTCCTTCGTTTGATTCCTTTTGATAGAGCAGGCTGTACAAGGCCTCGCCCACCGCGAACAAACCAACCGCCACCAGCACCACCTCGATACCATCCACCAGTTCCGGCACGCCGAGGGTGTAGCGGGCAATGCCCGAGGTCGAGTCCAGGCCGATCAAACCGATGGTCAACCCGACGCCCAGCGAGGCAAACCCGCGCAGCATCGAAGCGCCAAGCACCGCCGACACGGTGGTGAACGACAGCACCAGGATTGCGAAGTATTCGGTCGGGCCGAAATTCAGGGCCAGCCTGGCCACGATGGGCGCAAACAGCGTGAGCAAAATCGTGGCAATGGTGCCGGCGACGAACGAGCCGATCGCCGCCGTCGCCAGCGCAGGTCCCGCTCGGCCGTTGCGCGCCATCAGGTTGCCCTCCAGGGCCGTGACCATGGAGGATGATTCACCGGGCGTGTTGAGCAGGATCGAGGTGGTGGAGCCACCGAACTGCGCACCGTAATAGATACCGGCGAACATGATCAGCGCGCCAGTGGGGTCGACCTTGGCGGTGATCGGCAACAGCAGGGCCACCGTCAGTGCCGGACCGATCCCCGGCAGCACGCCGATGGCGGTGCCAAGCAGGCAGCCGATGAACCCCCACATCAGATTGATCGGCGTCAGCGCCGAGGAAAAACCCATCGCCAGGCTTGAAAGAATGTCCACGGTGTCGAGCTCCTTTCAAAGCCAGATGTTGATCAGCGACGGCAGGGAAACCCCCAGCCCGGCGTTGAACAGCCAGTAGATCGGCAGGGTCAAGGCAATGCCGATGGCCAGGTCCCGCAGGGGATGACGGCTGCCGAACCCCCGCGCCGAACAGGTAAACAGCAACCCGGCGGCCAGCACAAACCCGATCAGGTTGATCAGCACCGCCACCCCGACAAGCCCCGCCGTCACCCAGGCCGCACCGTTTTTTCCACCGGGCACCGTGGCAGTGTCGTTATCCAGTTCGCGAAAACCGCCACTGACGGCCTGATACCCCAGCAGCAGCCCCACTGCACCCAGAAACGCTGCCACGACATAGGGGTAGACGTACGCCGGGAGGATCACGAAGCCCATTTCGGGCGGAAACCGGTAGGCGCCAATCGCCAATACGACGCTGATGGCGATCAGGCCGATGCCGACCGCCAATTGCGTCGGTACTACTGCGCGCTGTGTGGCCATCTCAAAGCAGCCCGACCTTGACCAGCATGGCATGCAACCGTACGTGTTCTTCCTCGACGAATTTGCCGAACTCATCGCCGGTCAGCACGCTGGGCGTCCAGGCATTGGTCTGGATATTGTCTTGCCAGACCTTGCTGTTGGTGGCGGCCACGACCGCGTCGATCACCTCTTTACGCTGTTGCGGGGTGAGGTCCGCCGCACCGTAAACGCCGCGCCAGTTGCCGATCGTCACGTCATAGCCGCTCTCCTTGAGGGTCGGTGCATCAATGCCGGGAACCCGCTCCGGCGCGCCGATGCCCAGGACACGGAACTGACCGGTCTTGATGTATTGCCCCAGCTCGGCGTAACCGCCGGTGATCACCTTGAGCTGGCCGCCCAACGCCTGGGCAACCACCTCGCCACCGCCACCAAAGGCCACGTAGTTGACCTTGTTGACCGGCACGTCCAGCTTGCCCGCCAACTCGGCGATGCCAATGTGATCCACCGAGCCCTTGGAGCCGCCGCCCCAGGTGATGCTGGTTGGATTGGCCTTGAAGGCCTTGATCAGGTCATCGAGGGTCTTGAATTCAGATTCCTTGCGCACGGCGATCACGTTGTACTCGGTGAACAGCCGGGCAATGGGCGTCACATCCTTCAGGCTGATCTGCGGTTTGTTCTGTTCGATGCCCGCGACCATGATCGCGCCGACCACCAGCAATGCGTTCGGATCGCCCTTGGTGCTGTTGGCAAATTGCGCCAGCCCCAGGGTCCCGCCCGCCCCGCCCTTGTTCTCGAAGGTCGCGGACTTGGCCGTACCGGCCTCGACCATGGCCTTGCCCAGCACACGGGCGGTCTGGTCGTAACCACCGCCCACGGAACCCGGGGCCATGAATTTCACGGTATCCAGCGCGAAGGCCGGTGCGACAAGCACGGCAGCGGTCAAACCGGCGGCCATGCAGCGACTGAAACGACGGATCAAAGCAGACATGGGCATCTCCTGATTGCATTGTTTTTATAGGTGCCGCTTGCTCATCGACGTGCGCGATGAACAGGGGCCTGCAAACAAGCTTAGGCCATGGATCCTCGGGTTGATCTGTTTTAAAGCGCTGCACCACCCTGTAGGAGCGAGCCTGCTCGCGATGGTCGCTAACGATTACGCGTGTTACCTGAATAAACGCGGTGCCTTGACGTCCATCGCGAGCAGGCTCGCTCCTACAGGAAACGCCCGGGCGAAAAACAGCCAGGGCACTTGCGACAAAACATCGCTCAGGGTGCGTGTCTTGACCTAACCTCATTGGCTAAGTGACTAACAACCCGTCGAGCTCGCCGATGTGCAACGTCTTGAAGTCCATGATCTACGTCGCCTTCGCGGTTCTGGCGGCAAGCCCGGGATGGCTGTTGGCGGGGGACATGGCCGACGCTCCTGCTCCTGCTCCTGCTCCTGCTCCTGCTCCTGCTCTTGCCCCGGCCCCTCCCCCCGCAGCCCCGATCATCAGCATTTCCGACAGCGAATTGCTGGGGGTGCAAAACCAGCTCAACAGCCTCAAGCAGCAGGTTTCCCAGGCCACCAATTACACTCAGCTGGAAAGCTCGCAGGACCTGGTGCAGGTACTGATTCAGGAGATTGAACGCCTGTCCACATCGCTGCTGCCTGGACAGGCGCAATTGCAGGCGCAACTCAACGTGCTGGGGCCAGTGCCGCTTGACGAGAACGCACAGGTGACGACTGCCATTACCTCCCAACGAGACGCCCTCGGCGAGCAAAAAGACAAGATCGACAGCCAACTCAAAACCCTGGCCGCGCTTAAAATAAGTGCCGGCGAGTTGATCACGCAGATTGCCAGCATCCGGCGCAGTCTGCTGGAAGCGGAAGTGACCCAGCAGACCAGCAGCATCCTGAACCCGAGCTTCTGGTCGCCATTGTTCAATCTTCCGATCGATGACCGCCAACGTTTCAGCGCCCTCATCGAACAGCTCGAGACCACGCACCGGGCCGCCTGGCAACCCGGACAACGCGGGATCACCGCCACTCTGCTGATCCTGGCCCTGGCCATCTGGACCGTGGGGCGAAAGCTCGCCGGACGGGCCCTGGCCTGGCTGTGCATCCATCGAATGCCTGAAGGTCGGCTGCGGCGCAGCTCCCTTGCACTGGCGTCGGTGGTGGCGACGGTGCTGACCGCCGGCATCGCCTTGCAACTGCTGCATTTTGCCGGGACCCGGCAATTGCCCTACACCCCCCTGTTGGCCGACCTGGCGCAGAATCTGGAAAAACTGGCCTATACCTGCGTGCTGATCACCGGGCTGAGCCGCGCGTTGTTGTCCACCAAACATCCTTCATGGCGCCTGCCCGATATTGCCGATCCGGTGGCGCTGGTGATGGAGCCCTATCCGAGGTTGCTGGCCAGCCTGCTACTGGTGCTGGTAACCCTGGTGCAGATGAGCAACGTCACTGGCATGAGCGCCGAAGTGGTGTTGTTCGGTCGGGGCATCGTAGCCTTGATCGTGGCACTGGTGATCGCTGCGCTGCTGTTGCGCGTCAGCAAGACGCGCAGAGACCTGATCGTTGCCGGAGAGGCCCCCGAAGGCGTCACCACCTTCGCCGGTCTGATTTACACCTTCACCGGCGTTGCCGTGGTGGTGTCCCTGTTCGCCCTGTTGATCGGCTACGTGACGATGGCCCGGTTCATCACCTATGAAGTGGTCTGGATATTCATCATCTGCGCCGGTTTCTACCTGCTCTCACAGGTCTACCAGGACACCTGCGACTATGTGTTTTCGCCCCGAAAACCCACCGGCAAGGCGATCAAGCAACTACTGGGCATCGGCAATCCACGCCTGGAGCAGATCTGCACCGTCATGTCCGGGGCTGGCCGCGCCATCCTGATGCTGATCGGCGTCATTGCCCTGTTCGTCGGCGGCGTGGGGACGACCCTCGGGCAACTGGTCACCGGCACCGTGGCCGTACTCGGCGGCGAAGGGCTGCGCAAACTCAACATCGTCCCGGACAACCTGCTCCATGCCATCCTCGCCCTGGTGATCGGCATCTACCTGATTCGCTCCTTCCGGCGCTGGCTGGATAACGAGTTCCTGCCCAAAACCGAGATGGACCCAGGCATGTGCGCCTCGCTCAGCACCCTGTTTGCCAACATCGGTTACGCATCCGTGGTGCTGCTCACGCTGTCGTCGCTGGGGGTCAAGTGGACCAACCTGGCGTGGATTGTCAGTGCGCTGTCAGTGGGTATCGGCTTTGGTCTTCAGGAGATCGTGAAGAACTTCATCTCCGGTCTGATCCTGCTGACCGAGCGTCCGGTGAAAGTCGGCGACCTGATCAGCATCAGCGGGGTCGAAGGCGACATACGACGGATCAACGTGCGGGCCACGGAAATTCAACTGGCCGACCGCTCGATCATGATCGTGCCCAACTCCCACCTGATTTCGCAGAACCTGCGCAACGTCACCCTCGGCGGTAGCGCCCAAGGCGTGGTGATGCTCGAACTGGTGTTCCCGCTGGACATCGATCCGGAGCAAGTACAGAACCTGCTGTACGACACCTTCACCGAACACGAATCGATCCTGGATAAACCGGTGCCTTATTTGCGCTTCAGTCAGCTGAAGCCTGAAGGCATCACCTTGACCATCACCGGCTATGTCGGCAGCCCACGCACGGTCAGCGCGATCAAAAGCGAGCTGCTGTTTGAAATTCTCAAGCGGCTGGGTGCCGCGGGGATTGAACTGGCGAAACCGCCACCCGCAGCATGATGTGGGAGTTTGCTCCCACAATTTATCGCGGGTGTACGCACATGACGTGCTCACCGCAAATCCACTGTGGGAGCGAGCCTGCTCGCGATGGTCGCCAACGATAACGCGAACTGACTGACAGACCGCATTATCTTGACGTTTTTCGCGAGCAAGCTCGCTCCTACAGGTTGATCAATGGGCGATACACACCGACTTGAGCTCGGTGTAAGCCTCGATCACCGCACGGCCAAACTCGCGGCCCATGCCCGATTGCTTGAGGCCACCGAACGGCATCGCCGGGTCGAGCAGCACGTGGGCGTTGACCCAGACCGTACCGGCTTCGATGCGTGGCACCAGGTTCATCGCCTTGCCCAGATCGTTAGTCCACAGGCTGGCGGCCAGACCGTAGCGGTTGTCGTTGGCCAGTTCGATCACGGCGTCTTCGTCGTCGAACGGCATCACGCCCAGCACCGGGCCGAACACCTCTTCACGGGCCACGGCCATGCTGTGGTCGATGTCCGCCAGAATGGTCGGCTGCACGAAGAAGCCGTCGCCTTCCAGCAACTCGCCGCCCGTCACCACCCGCGCACCTTGCTGGCGGGCCAGTTCGATGTGCTTGAGCACGCTTTGTTGTTGCTTGCGCGACACCAACGGGTTGATGGCCGCGTCGCAGTTCATGCCGGCGCCAATTGGCATCGAGGAGACGGCGGCAGCCAGGGCTTCGACGAACTGATCGTGGATCGAGCGGTGCACGTAGAAGCGCGAGGCAGCGGCGCAGACCTGGCCGTTGTTCAGCAAGCCGCCGAGGATCGCACCCTGCACGGCTTTTTCGATGTCGGCATCGGCGAGCACGATCATCGGGTTCTTGCCGCCCAGTTCCAGGGAGAAGCGCGTCATGTTTTCCATGCACGCCACGCCGACGCTCTTGCCCACGGCGGTGGAACCGGTGAACGACACTTTGCTCACCAGAGGATGCGCAGTCAGCACGCCGCCAACGGAAGCGCCGCCACCAGTGACCACGTTGAACACGCCGGCCGGGATGCCGGCTTCCAGCGCCAGTTCAGCCAGGCGCATGGCGGTCAGCGGGGTTTCCATGGCTGGCTTGATGATCACCGTGCAACCGGTGGCCAGGGCCGGCATCAGCTTCCAGGCGGCGATCAGCAGCGGGAAGTTCCACGGCACGATGCCGACCACGACACCCACCGGCTCACGCTTGGTGAACGCGGTGAACTTGGCGCCCGGTGGCAGCGGGATCGACACGTCGAAGGTCTGGCCTTCGATCTTGGTCGCCCAGCCGGACATGTAGCGCATGAATTCCACGGTGGCGTTGAGGTCCAGCGCGCGGGCCATGTTGATCGACTTGCCCTGGCTCAGGGTTTCCAGTTGGGCCAGTTCTTCGGCGTGTTCTTCGACCAGGCGGGTGAAATTCAGCAGGATGCGTTCACGGTCGGCCGGACGCAGGCTCGACCACACACCGGATTTGAAAGCCTTGTGGGACGACTGCACGGCGCGCTCGACAAGTTCCAGCGGCGCATCCAGGGTCTCGCACAGGGTTTGCCCAGTGGCCGGGTTGACCACGGCGATGCTGTCGCCCTCGGCAAGCACCCACTGACCATCAATGAAGCAGCCGTGGCGACGCTCAAGGAATGCAGCAACCTGGGGCAGAATTTCAACGTTGCTCATAATTCACCTTTCATTCAGATGTAGGAGCCAGCTTGCCGGCGAAAGCGTCTTGACGGGCGTTGCAAGACTCAAGGCCGTCTTCGCTGGCAAGCCAGCTCCTACAGGGGGTGGTTGGTTGGCAGTCGGTAATCCGGCTGATCAGTGTTGTTCTTTGAGGAAGCACGCGACCGCCTGGCGGTCGTCGGCGGACGCCAGGCCCATGTAGGGCATGTAGGTGCCCGGCACGAAGGCCTGGGGCTGGGTGATCAATTGCGTGATGGTCTCGGCTTGCCAACTGACGTCTTTGTCGCGCATGGCCTGGGAGTAGCTGAAGTCCGCCAGCGAGCCGGACTTGCGCCCATACACACCAAACAGGTTCGGCCCCATCATGCCGGTCGTGCCCTTGGTCACCGCGTGGCAAACGCTGCACTCGGTGGCAAACACTTCGCCGCCACGGCGCGTGTCCGGGGCGCACTCGGCGGCGGACACCGCCTGGACCAGGGTGAAGGACAACAAACCGATCAGGGACCAACGCAGCGAAGTGAACATAGGAAAACGACCTTGAAAATCCACGCGTCCGCCAGCAGGCGAACGCCAACACTAAAAATGCCGAGGCAACGGTGCTTCGACAGGTTGATGGGGATTGTCGGTGGTCGTCGGCACGCAGGTTTTGCCCTGCGTGCCAGTTGTGTTGGCGGTTGTGCCAGATTGCGCATTAGAAACAGCGCGTGCAGGTATGCGACATTAGAAGCTCGTTTTAGCTGAGCTGAGAAGGCGATGAACTCGTTATTTTTTTTGAGCAGAAGGCGCCGTGAACACGGGTGCAGCCGCCGCGCGGATAAAAGCTTCATCCAGAGTGCTTGCACCGTAAGACTCCAAGAACTCTTTACCGGAGCTGAACGGTACAAACCGTCGCATGCTGATCATATAAAAGTTGTCACAGTTGCTCACAACCTCCTCGATGTTATGTGAAGACACTAGAATTGCCGTTCCCTCACCAGCAGCTCCACGCAAACACTTCCAAATGTAGTGTCTGAACTCAGGATCGACTCCAGCAGTGGGTTCATCCAGTATCACCAGATCCGCCTCTACAGCCAGCAATGATAGAGTAAAGAACCAACGCTTTTCACCATAGCTGCAAACAGAAGACTTCTTGTTCCAGATTTCCTTATATCGCTCAATTATTTCAGGGCTCCAGACAGCGAGCTTTTTCAAAGCATGCTCTTGCGACATTCGGACCGGAGAGCAAAGTAATGTAGTCATTCTAAAGACATCGAACATACGCAGCACGGGGGGCGTCATGATCGTCTGTGATAAATAAAGCTGCCTGACAAACCTATTGACAAGCTGCCCTTCTTTCGCCTTTTTCAAGCCGCACACAATATCGAAAAACGTAGTCTTTCCAGAGCCGTTTGGACCCAGCAGACCGGTAATAGAGCCTGGAGTCACACTGATAGATGCGTCATTGAATATTATCTTTTCAGAATACTCAAAACAAAGCGACCTGGCTTTTATAATACCCATCAATATCGACTCCACACTGGATTTATGCGCAAGAATCGCAAGGACAACAAGAATACAGCAATAAAAGAAAAGAAAACCCCCAATATCAAAATCGGGTGCCTTTCAATCCCCCCAGCCATTATTTGATTTGCAATATACAAAGGATTAAACCCTTTGATAAAATCCAATACAGGATGCAAATCGCGAACACTTAGAACACCCAACACAAGCATTCCAAATGACGTCATGGAGAAAATTGTATTGGCATTCTGAAAACTAACAGGCAACAAGCTCAACAGAATTCCAGGCACACAAAACAATACATAGCAGATATAAAACCGAGAAAAAACCAATAAAAACTCAGCCACTTCAAAGCCTCCAAAAGAAAAACATGTCATCACATAGAAAGCGGCACAGTAAATCAAAGAAATAAGCGAGCATGCAAAAAACTGCGCCAACATAAATATCAGTTTGGCTTCGGATGTATATACAAACGACCTAATAAATCCACTTTCCCTTCTGCCCACAATGTAAAAGGAGAAGCCAAAAAAAGCGACACTTGAAGAAATATAAGCGTGAAACCAAGAAGTGCTTTCTAAATAGCTCATACCCGAAGGAGAAAGCTCTCCTCTGGAGTATGCCAGCAAATAATAGGTTGCTACCGGCGAAACAATAATCCAAAAGAGCGCAACAGGCTCTTTTAGCTGTTCCTTCACAAACAACCACGTAAGCTCGAAAGATCTTGATATTGTAAAATCTGTCATGAGTCACCCTTTCATGGAAATGGAACCATAATTTTTTTCCGCTCAGAAAATATCTGCCCCATAAATCTCTCAGAGTATTTATTGCGGAAATTTATACCCCTAGAGTTATTCATGTGCAAAAATAAATCGGGAGAAACAAACTTACTGAAAAAATATAAGCCACTCTGTATCACAAGAGAATTGACGTAGAGATAACCATCAACCTGCTGAGACTTGAGCGCAGCCAAAAGTCCAGACAAGTTAAACTCAAGCGAAGACCCTGATGTGTCGGAGCCACGGAATCTTACCGAAGTTATCTCCTTGTATGTCCCATAGGTGTTACAGCTTAAAAAATACTTCAAATATGAATCTTTAACCTCTTCGACGTCACTCTCAGTAGCTCGAAACAAATCAATGAATCTGTAGGTTTGCCACAATTCATAAATTGATTTCTCAAGTGCGCTGCTTAACGTTTCCGCATACGACATTCCGGCGCAATACCGAACGTGACGTTTATTATCCTTTTGACCGTAAACAGCCAACAAACATGCACCTGGGTAATCATGATCTGATATATCGATAACCGTGATCTCACCTGACTTGCATAGTGCATCGTATAACGTTTGAGCACGACTTTCACTCAGGGCTATTTTAATGTCAGATTCAAGAACCAGCCGAGTGCATTCCTTTGTGAGCCAAAATCTTGCCAGGAACTGCCTTTCCAAATATTCCTTTATCGACCCAAAAGCTGCATCCTCAAATCGATAGTGAAAACTGCAACCGCATGTATCTCGCAGCGGATATATTGAATTTTCACTTTCAACTTTATTATAGTTAAGAGAAACACATGCAGTAGGTATGTGACAGCAAGAAAAATCCGATACACGCAACACCTCCGTCAAATTATATGAATGTTTGGCAAGCTGTGCGGATGTCAAATTACTCTCATTAGTTTGAGAAAAAGCATAGATAAATTTCCCAGCCTCCAATCTCGACAATGTATGATTGATATCCCCTACTACGTCGGGCTTAACCTCCATATAGAAATGCCGTCTTTCAAAGTACTCACCTAGCGCCGCTTTTATAGAGGAGGAACCGCTCCCTATTCCAGATCCTCCGTTTAACCAAGGGTCTTCCACTTCAACAGAGGACGGAAGAGACAGTAAGCAGGCTGGCTGACAAATCAGCGCACCAGGTAACGCTGAGTAGTGACTAGAATTATATAGAATCACATTGCTCACCAATGAAGTGCACACACATAGGAAAGAAAAGAGTTGGATTAAGACCTATTGCCTTACACAGCATCGTGTCTGTGTACGCGGACCACAACCTGCATCGCAATCCAAGCTTTTTGGCTTGCAATTCGATCAGCATGTAAATGGATCCAACCTCCATAAGCGCAAGTCTGTACCCTCGATACCTGTACTTAAATAGTGTTTTAGGTATGTAGACGGCATAAACTATCGCTATACGAGGCGTGCCAATACTGCCTGGAGATGACAAAATCGCCCTCTTAAAATCATCGATATTTTGTGTACCCTGCATTACTTCAAACCTCCTCGACCGCGGTAGTAAATGCAAGATCTTTTCAGGACACGGCCAACTTTCCTCATCATCCATCAGAGAACAAATAAACATCTCAACTGGATATAGCGCACCACCGCTTGGATATCCACGCTTATAACTATCTTTTCTTGGGGAAAGCACAGGAGACATTAGATTTTCTAGCCTCGAAAAAACTATATTTGTGCTGGAGAAGGTTTCACATGATTCATCACGACAGACATCCGAATCCAAATTCAATTCAGAGCGAACAGAGAATTCAAAATTTAGATCCGGGTAAAGCCGCAGTTCGTTCCCGGTTAACTGAGTAAGTTGCTCATCGCTGACATTATGAAGACGAGTAGCATGTTTGAATGCATCATGGATCGTATAATTCCCTTTTACGTGAAAATCCAAGGTTTCCGCATGAACAGTTGAACTCATGAACTTCAGATAATAGTCATGGGGTATATACTTCATCCCTGTACCCTCAAACAGTCGCACATATACCAGTGAGAGGCCGAGACATCCCTCACGAAGTTGCCATTAAAATCAACATAGGAGTCTTGAAGTACATTATCCTGATAACGATATTCACTACCAGGGTTCGTTAGCAGCTTTATTTTCTTTACAATCGCCCCAACAACCAATGATCGCTGCAGGATATTTAGCGGATCGGTAGGAACGGCTATATGCTTATTTTTGCAAAAATGAAGCAGCCTTGACCAAGTATTCCTGCCACTATGATATTCCTCATAGTTTATCAGTCTGTCTATGCTACAAAAATGACATGGATTTCCGACTTTCGGCAAGTACGGCTGACTGATACAGAACGAATTACCCGAGCGATAACAAACACTGATCGCACTGTCCGGCGCAGCACTTACAAGATCGAAGTATATTTTCTTTATAAAATCATAGTCATAATTCATGCAAGCGATTACAATGTAGCATTTCTTACTTAAAACAATGTCCTTGAGCGAGCCTGAGATGTCACTTATTTCCAACGGGGTATCGATCTCACTTCTTAACAATGCCTCCAGGTCGGTGGTTTTGTCCCAGTCATGGGCCACAATTGTTTTCTCAAAGTAAATCTCACCAGGGTCTTCTTTAATAGAGAGCGCTTTTTCTAAAAAACCATAGGCGGCTTCTGGATTTAAGCCATGCTCCGACAATATCTCAAGAAATTCAGCCTTTGAAATATTCTTATAACTTTTTAACTTAGTCAGAGCTGCCAGCAAAGATGGCGAACTGATCTTCGAAACACCTTTCCTTGAAACCACTAAATTATCAGAGTGAAAATTAAGTATTTCGTAGCTTTGTATATTTAACATCATCCAGTTCCTTTACATGGCTTTTCTGGCTAACACCAGAAAAGCCATACTTGATGAATTGTCAGTCGTTGTCGGACGATACCTGAGGAGTTACAGCGTTCCCTCCACTCCCACCGCTTCCGCCGCTCCCGCCACTACAACCGCCGCCGCCCCCACATCCGCCGCTACCTCCACATCCGCCTTGACCGCCAGACCCTCCAGCCATGTGTGGGCATGAGCCGTATTCAAACTCATCGCCAAGATAAAGAACGTCTCCAAAGTTTTCGCTGTTCATCATTGATTACTCGCTATTAGAGGAAATGCCACCAAAGTTAGTGACCCTTCTATATTTAGTAACTTCCAGAACTTGATGCAATAGGCCATTTTTTTGTGCGTAGGAATTTTCACTCAACATCTAAGGAAAATTCGTGCGAGATTTCCGGATCGTTTTTCGTTCACTTTCGGTTTAAAAAATGGCATCGCACTGGCAGATAGCTATAAGTACTTAAAAGCCAAAAACAAAGTTGACTCAAAACTGAAACAAACGAAAGACACTGAACTCAGCGATCTGTAGGACGGAGTAAGAAATTTCTTTCTTTTTCAAAGGATATTTTTTTAAGTTTGATTTTAAATTTTAAAAAATACGACGAACGGTAACTTTGATGATCGTATGCCGTTCTGTGGTGAGGTTCTAACTGGCGACGATGGTGTCCGCTACGTTGTTGGCTGTGGTGTTTGGGGATGTACTGCTCAGTCCGTGCAGCAGGAAAAGAAAAGCACCCGCCTACAGAGCTTCAAGCGATGCGGAGCTACCGTAGGCTCGAGCCGCGTTCAGACGATCATTTGAGCTTGTTTTTTGAAAGCAAGATCAAAAGATCGCAGCCTTCGGCAGCTCCTACCGGGAAATGGTCACGCTCAATTCATGTAGCGCTTGCGATACTCACCCGGCGAAACACCAAAGCGCGCCTTGAACGCCGTGGAAAAATAGCTCGAATCGTTAAAGCCCCATTCATAGCCCAGCGCACACAGCTTGCCCTCGCCCCGGGCATGGCGCAGTTGTTCGGCGCAAAGGTCGAGTCGGCGTTTTTTCACGTATTGCGCCACCACCAGGCCGTGTCGGGAAAACAGCCGGTACAGGCCGCGCACGGAGACGCCCACCTGGGTCGCCAGCCATTCGGGGCACAGCGCCTCGTCACCGATGTGTTCATCGATATAGCGCAAGGCCTTGCGGAAGGTGCGCGCCTGGGGTGAGTCGTCCACTTCGCTCGCCCCCATCGCCGGGCGCAACAGGCTGATCACCGCGTCCAGCGTCGCTGCGCTTTCCGCGTGATTCAGGCCTTGCTCCGTTGAACCGAGGATCAGGCGCTGGGCCAGCCCCGCCATCGGAGCCGAAGCCGGAATGCGTTGCGCGGGTTTGACCTTGGTGCAACGCAGGTGCTGTTCGACCCGCTCCCGGGGCAGTATCAATGACAACTGACGGGCGTTGTTGCGGTAGACAAAGTTGCTTGGGCGCGTGGAGTCGATCAGCGTGATATCCCCCGGCAACAGGGTGATGCAACTGCCCTGCTGCTCCATCACGGCTTCGCCGGCCAGCTGGAGCGCCGCGTAGAAATGCGAGCCTTCGCCCTGATCGATCTCATGCTGCGTGCGGAACAGTCGGGCCTGGGCCACGTCGACAAAACTCATCTTGAGCTCACCGCTGCGGTACTCATCGATAGAGCCCGCAAACTGCGTCCCCAACACATTGGCACCAAAGCGCCCGCAGACCTGATTGACCTTATCGAGCCATTGATCAATGCGCTCGACCTGTTGTGCATTGCTCATCGCAGCCTCATCCCTCGCATTAGTCGCTGCGAGGCGCCCTGCACTTTTCGTTTCTGTCGCTCGCCACCGCGAAATACCGCGGTGGCCATGCCGATCCGTGCGCGATTACTGCGCAGCGCCTGTTCTCGTGCACCAGGAACCGGCGTCGTGGCAACGCACCATGCAATCTGGCATGCACAACCAACTAATTGGCAAACAGGGAAAAGGGCAAACAATGGCCGCGCCTTAGTATCCGGACAGACCGCAAACCTGCGCTCAAGAACAAGAACGGATGCCACACCATGCTCAAGTCCCCCTTGCTTCGTCTCTCGACGCTCGCGCTGATGATCAGTGCCGGCAATGCCGGTGCCTATGAACTCTACGCCGATGACGACAGCCACCTGAACGCTACCCTCGAAGCCGTATTCGGCATTTTCCACAGCCAGGAAAACTACGCCCTGTCCGGTCGCCTGAATGAAGGCAGCTCGTCGTGGCGCGAGGGCTACATCAAATACGGCTTGAGCTTCGATCAAGGCCTGGGCGGTGTGGGTACCGCGTACGGCGCGGGGAACCTGCTCAGCTCCGGCACCTGGGGCGATGGCGATGCCGCCGGCTTCTCCGATGGCACGGAACGCACCACCAAGTTCGAAGACGCCTACCTCGGCTGGCGCTCGGCCGATCTGTTCGGCGCGCTGGGCAGTGACGGTGTCGACCTGTCCTTCGGCCGACAGAACATTGTGGTCGGCGACGGTTTCCTGATCGACGGCGACGCGCTGAACATGGGTAAAGGCCTGGCCGACGGCGAGTTCAACCGTGGCGGCGCCTACTACCTGGCGGCGCGCAAGGCCTTCGATGAAACCGCCGTATTGCGTCTGGGCGGCAAGGAAGGCTGGCGCAGCGACCTGATGTGGCTCAAATCCGACAACCGCGCCCAGGCCAAGACCGAAATGTACGTCGGCACCCTGGAGCACGTGGCCGAGGCCGGCACGGTCGGCCTTACCTACATCAAGACCACCGATATCGATGAACAGTACGCCTCGCCGATCCAGCTTGAACGCGACGGCATGAAGACCTACAGCCTGCGTGCGGCGGGCAACGCCGGGGTGAAAGACCTGTTCCTGTCCGGTGAATACGCCAAGCAGGACAAGCCTCACACCTCGACCGAAGACGCCTGGTACCTGGAAGCCGGCTGGACCTTCTCCGACGCGGTCTGGACACCTAGCGCCAGCTACCGCTACAGCCGTTTCTCGGAAGGCTACGACACCCTGTTCTACGGTTTCAGCCGTGGCTACGGCACCTGGTTCCAGGGTGAAGTGGCGGGCAACTACGCCGGGCCGTTCAACAGCAACTCGCGCATCCAGAACGTCACGCTGAAAGTCTCGCCGCTGGAGAACCTCACTGTCGGCGCGATGTACTTCAACTTCGACACCATCGACCGCAACCTGGGCAACACCGATGGCCACGAAGTCGACCTGTACGCCGAATGGCACGTCAACGACCACCTGACCGTGATGCCACTGGTGGGCATCTACCAACCGGACAAGAGCGCCGAAGACGGCGGTACCCAACTGGGTAACAACGACAAGAACGTCTACGCCCAGGTGGTGTTCGCCACCGGTTTCTGATTTCGGCCGCGGGGAGCTTTCGTATCTGAGATTTGCAGTGCCTGATACACCGCCATCGCGAGCAGGCTCGCTCCCACAATTGGATTTCTGCCGCACACAAAATCCGTGTACACCGCAGATCCCCTGTGGGAGCGAGCCTGCTCGCGATGGGGTCATCACATCCAGCATCGTTGCTGACAGATACTCCGCTATCGTCGGAACGCCGCCCGGAGCAAGCTCGCTCCCACAGTGTTTAGTGGTTAGCCGGGCCGATCGACCTGACTGTCTGGACTGCCAATGCGCCTCATATCACCACGGGCTGCTAAACCCGATCACTGGAAATCAGTGACGCGGACCAAGTTACCGACTGCCTCCAGGGCGCACAAGCCGGCGGATTCTGGCGTACCTGTAGGCAATGACGCAAGGTGCTGTGGCTTGCAGGAAGTTACTCCTACAGCCGTTAAACATGCATTCCAGGCGGGTACCGCTATCGCGAGCAGGCTCACTCCTACAAGGTCCCGCAGTGAACACAGAATTTGTGTTCGACGGCGATCCTGTAGGAGCGAGCCTGCTCGCGAAGAACGATAACGCGGTCTCAGTCAAGCCGCGCTGGCATGCTCAACGCGATGAAACAAGCGGTTGAAATACACCAGGCTGTCACGCGGCTCACGCACGCCCACCTTCGTCAGCTCCACAAACATCACCGAGTGCGATCCCACTTCCTTGCACTCGCTGATCCGCCCCTCAAGCTGCACCAGAGCATCGCGCAACACCGGCACACCGGCCGCGCCGTCGTCCCACAGGTCCCAGGCAAAACGCTCGGCCATCGGCACCTGGGTCATGCCGGCGAAATGCCGGGCCAGTTCTTCCTGCTCACCACACAGCACGTTGACACACAGGTGGCCGTTGGTGCGGAACACGTCGTGGGTGGCACTGTTGCGGTTGACGCATACCAGCACGGTGGGCGGCGAGTCGGTCACCGAGCACACGGCACTGGCGGTGATGCCGCAACGACCGCCGGGGCCGTTGGTGGTGATGATGTTCACCGCGGCAGGCAGCTGCGCCATGGCGTTGCGAAAGTCGATTTGCTGCTGGCTCAGGTCGGCCATGTCGATGCCCCTTCCTTCAGGAGGACCGCTATCTGGCGGCCCGTAGGTGATGGAACAAGACTAAGGCTGCGGGCGCGGCACAACCATTCTCGCGATCCCCATGGCGGGGTTGGGTTTCCGCTAGTCGACTAGGTGGTTTCTTTATCGCAAGGGCCGGCCACAGTGGGTATTCTGCATACTGGTTCCAGAAAGATGAGCCAATGCGTGCCGCACGTTCTCGTGCGAAAACAATAATTAGAAAACTTTCGTGGCAGCCCCGATGGAAATCCGTAAACCGATTGTTTATATCGTTGACGACGACAAGGACCTGCGAACCTCACTGGCCTGGTTGCTGGAGTCGGTGAGCGTGCAGGCGCAGTGCTTTGCCGGCGCCGAAGAGTTCCTCAGCCAGTACGACCCCAAGCAGCCCGCCTGCCTGGTGCTCGACGTGCGCATGCCGGAGACCAGCGGTTTCCAGTTGCAGGAAATCCTCAACCAGCGCGGCAGCACCTTGCCGACCATTTTCGTCTCGGCCCATGGCGACATTCCGATGTCGGTCACGGCGATGAAGAACGGCGCGCTGGATTTCGTCGAGAAGCCCTACAACCCGCAGCAGATGATCGACCGCATCCAGGCCGCGCTGAAGACCGCCGTGCACGCCCAGGCCGATCAGCAGCAGCGTCAGAACCTGCAAGGCAAACTGGCTTTACTGACCAGCCGTGAGCGGGAAGTGTTGATGCTGGTGATCGATGGCAAGGCCAGCAAGGTGATCGCGCGGGAGCTCAACATCAGCGTGAAGACCGTTGATGTGCACCGCACCAAGATCAAGGAAAAGATGGGCGTGAGCAGCATCGCCATGCTGGTGCGCGAAGTGCTGCATTTGCCGGTGGATGAGCCGGTGCGGCACTGAGAGATTTGTGGCGGTCATGAGACCGCCATCGCTAGCAGGCTAGCGCCTACAGGGACTCTCGTCGTACACAAATTTTGTGTTCGCTGGAGATCCACTGTAGGAGCGAGCCTGCTCGCGATGAGGCCAGCAGACTCAACATCAATAGCGGGGGTCAGTTCTGACTGTAGCGCTTGCGATAAGCACCCGGCGACACGCCAAAGCGCGATTTGAAGGCCGACGAGAAGTAGCTCGAATCCGAGAACCCCCACGCATAACACAACGCCGAGAGCTTCTGCTCGACATCGGCGCGGCGCAGGTTTTCGGCGCAGAAGTCCAGACGCCGGTGCTTGATGTATTGCGCCACCACCAGGCCGCGCTTGGAGAACATCCGGTACAGACCGCGCACGGA
This sequence comes from Pseudomonas sp. IT-P74, assembly GCF_949768175.1. NCBI lineage: Bacteria > Pseudomonadati > Pseudomonadota > Gammaproteobacteria > Pseudomonadales > Pseudomonadaceae > Pseudomonas > Pseudomonas sp. IT-P74. Next base: position 109,815 of record NZ_CATKQD010000002.1, read on the forward strand.
AATCCCCACTTCACGAGCAATCAGTTCGGGGCACAGCTCTTCGTCGCTCAGGTGCGCGTCGATGAACGCGATGATCTTGCGAAATTGCCGCTCATGGGCGTCCGCACCGCAGTCGCGGGCGCTGATGCCCGGCAGCAACAGGCTGGCCAGGGCATCGAGCACGGCCTCGCTCTCCTGCATCTCCAGCCCTTCCTGCTGGCGGGTGTCCAGCACCAGCTTGTTGGCCATCGCCGCCAGGGGGCTGCCGGCCGCGATGCGCGTGGCGCAGTTGACGGCATTGAAGTGCGAACCCCGCTCGACCACCTGGCGCGGAAGAATCAACGACAGTTGTCGGCAATCGTCGTGGTAGATCATGTCGCTCGGACGGCTGGCGTCGATCAGGGCGATGTCGCCACAGCCCAGTTGCGCTCGGTTGCCGCCCTGCTCCAGCTGCGAGCTGCCACGCAGCTGGAACACCGCGTAGTAGTGGCCGTCGCTACTGGTGCTGACGTCCTTGCTGGTGCGATACAAATGCACGTGCGCCATGTCGACCACACTCAGGTTGATCGCTCCGCTGCGAAATTCCGTCAGTTCGCCGTAGAAATCGGTGTCCAGTGCCCGGGCATCGAAACGCCCACAAGCCTGGTTCACCTGGCTCAACCAACTTTCGAACGCTTCGTTGCGCACCGTCGATGCTGTAATCATGTCCGCAAAGCCTCAGGTTTTTGTTGTTATTTTTCGACCACTTCATCGAGCGGTTCGTCAACACGGTTATTTCTGTAGCCATCTCCTCCTTCGACGGCTGCCGGGCGCCCATTCAACAGGCTCCGGCCCAAGCTTTCCAGTCGACTTTCGGTTACAGGTCCAATACCAGACGAGCGGAAAGCGCCCGTGATACACAGGCGCAAATCTGCTTGTTGGAGGCCTTTTCCTTGTTCGACAGACAGTGGTCGCGGTGCTCCGGCAAACCGTCCAGGACCTCGACGATGCAAGTGCCGCAGATGCCTTCACGGCACTCGGTGTCGATATCGCAACCATGGGCCTGCAGCACATCGACCAGACTGGCGTCGGCCGGCACGTGCAGCACCACGCCGGAACTGGCCAGCTCCACTTCGAAACCGCCGGCCGGGGCGCTGTTGGCCGCCGGGTCCGCCGCGAAGTGTTCGAGGTGGATGGCATCATCCGCGCGACTGCGCGAAGCCACTTCCACGACCTTGTTCATGAACGGTGCCGGGCCGCAGGTGTAGACGTGGGCCGTGCTGCCGGCACGCTCCAGGCATTCGCTCAATGCACCGTCGAGATCAACTGGCTCCACGCCGTAGTGAAACTCCACACGCTCGGCAAACTGGGTCGCCAACAGCTCGGTAAACGCCGCGTACTGCGCCGAACGAGCGAAGTAATGCAGCCGGTATGGCTGGCCGCTTTCCGCCAGTTTGTAGGCCATGCTCAACAGCGGCGTGACACCGATACCGGCGGCGAACAACACATGTTCGCTGGCGCTTTCATCGAGACGGAACAGGTTGCGCGGCGCACCCATTTCCAGCTCCATGCCCTCTTCCACTTGCTCGTGCAGCGCGAGCGAGCCACCGCGCGACTGCGCTTCTTTCTTCACCGCCACCAGATACGCACGTCGATCCTGCGGCGGGCTGCACAGCGAATACTGGCGGGTCACCCCGGTCGGCCCGGTCAGGTCGACGTGGGCACCCGGTTCATAGGTGTCGAGCGGCTGGCCGTCACTGCGCACGAGGCGAAAGGAACGGATATCCAGCGCTTCGTCGACGATCCTTTCGATCTTCACCTTCATCATTGCATCACCTGAATACACTTGTTTTGATTTAGTACTACGGCTTGGTGAGACCTTGTAGGAGCGAGCCTGCTCGCGATGGAGTGTCAGTCGACATCGATTCAGCTGATACACCATCGCGAGCAGGCTCGCTCCTACAAGGATCATTCCCCGGCCATAACATTGGTTGATGCGTTCAGCGCATGAACAAGCCGCCGTTGACGTCCAGGCACGCGCCCGTCACGGAGGTCGCGTTGTCGGCGATCAGCAGCAACACGCTATCGGCGATGAACGCCGGATCACCCAGGGTGCCGGCCGGGATCATCTTGAGGATCTGTTCCAGTCGCTCCGGCGCCACGGTTTCACGCACCACCGGCAAGTCCAGCGGGCCCGGCGAGATGCTGTTGACCGTCACGCCCTGGGGCGCCAGTTCACGGGCAAAAACCTTGGTCAGGGTCGCCACGCCGCCCTTGGCCGCCGCGTAATGCGCGCCGGTGGCGGTGCCGCCGTTCTGCCCGGCAAGCGAAGCGATGTTGACGATGCGCCCGAAGCCGCGTTCGGCGAAGTGCGCGCCGAACACCTGGCAGGCGACAAAGGTGCCGCGCAGGTTGATCGCCATCGACTCGTCGAACTCTTCCGGCGTGATGTCCATCAGCGCGGCGACTTTCGACACGCCGGCGTTGTTCACCAGAATGTCGGTGCCGCCCCAGTGCTCAGTGAGCAAGTCGCGAGCACGCTGGAAGTCGACCTTGCTGCGCACATCCAGCTCGATCGCCATGGCGCTGGCACCACTGCCATCGAGTTCCAAAGCCAACTGTTGCACGCCATCGAGGCGCACATCCGCCAAACCGACGCGATAACCCGCCGCATGCAGACGCCGGGCGATGCACTCGCCCAGCCCGCGCGAGGCACCCGTTACGAGGGCTACTCGATTCATGATGTTGTCCTCACAAAAGGAAGCCGAGCGCGCTCAGGCTGTCGGTGGAGTTGATCAGCCGCACCACTTTGCGCTCCAACGTAGGCACGCCATCGGTGAAACGAATGCGGTGGTTCAGGTCAGCCACGAACGGCGTGTGTACGCCGCGCTTGTAGGCGTACAGCAACTGCGCCGAATTGACTTCGACGATGTCACCGGCCGCTTCCACCAGGCGGAAACGCGAGATCGTGCGGATGGTTTTCGCCGCGTCCACCGCCGACGGTGAGTAGCCGGCGGTCAGGCGTTCGATGCGCAGGTCACGCATGCGCGCATCGTCGTAGGCGTAGTTGAGGGTCGCTTCGAAATCTTCGGTGTCCGGGTCGATCGGCACGATGTACTTGCCGCTTTCGCTCCACAGGGTCGCCCATTCGGCGTAGTGCTTGTGGTCGAGCAGTTCGGCTTCGCGCCAGATGAGTTCGATGGCCTGGGCCAGAGGACCGGTAAAACCGTTCAGGGTGTCGTGATTGCTCATTGGCTCATCATCCTTTTCCACATGTCGTAGGCACCGCGCATGCCGCCTTCGTCGGTGGCGTGGCTGACCTTGTCGCCGTTTTCAGCGGTGATTTCGCGGTTCAGGCCGCGGTTGACCAGGATTGGCGCATCGACGCCGGCATACGAGCCGCGCTGCACGCGGTCCCAGGCCTCGGCATCGTCAGGGCTGCCGAAACCGAACGGGCCCTGGAAGTGTTCGTGGATGCGCATGCGTTCGCGGTTGGCGATTTCCGGGCCGCCGTCCATGCCGAGGGCCACGTGGCGGATCTCGGTTTCGGTGACCGACACCGGGCGCAGCACGCGCAAGAACGACATCGACATCGCCACGTTGGGGAACAGGTTCAGGTTAAAACCGGCGCCGTGTAGCGAGCGTACGATGCGACGAACCTGATCGGCCGGCAGGGTTTTCGACAGTTCTTCGGTCACATGGGCGAAACGCTCCTGCAACTGTTCGGTGCCGTCGTCGTGATCGAGGTCGACGTGCTCCGGCACCATGACCATCACGCTGTGGCCGTTGCCCAGGGAGTGGGTGACGGCTTGTTCGTCGGTCATGAACGAGAGCATTTCCGAGGTTTCTTCATCCACCGACGACATGAACGACTTGTGCACGATCGGGAAGTGATAACCGTCGGTGGTGTTTTCCAGCTGGATCTTCCAGTTGCCCTTGAAGCTGAACTTGTGTTCGCCCTGGGTCTTGATCGGATAGCCGGCGCCCTGCTTCATGAACAGGTCCATCCAGTGCTTGGCCCCGCCGAGGAAGTCTTCCAGCGGTTCGATCTCGTCGTTGTAGCTGGCGAACACCATGCCGGCGTAGCTCTCGACACGCAGGCTGGTCAGCGGCAGTTCGGATTTCTCCAGGATGCCTTCGTAGCCATCCGGATACGGCAGCGCACGCAGCTTGCCGTCCAGGCCATAGGACCAGCTGTGGTACGGGCAGGTGAAACCGGTGGCGTTGCCCTTGTGCTTCTCGCACACGGTGGCGCCACGGTGGCGGCAACGGTTTTCCAGCACGTTGATGTTGTTCTTCTTGTCGCGCACGACGATCACCGGGCGACGGCCGATGGTGGCGGTCTTGAAGTCGCCGCTGTTGCGCACTTCGCTTTCGTGGGCAACCCACACCCAGGTGCGGTAGAAAATCTTGTCCAGCTCGGCTTCGAACAGCGCCGGGTCGTTGTACAGCGAGACGTCGACGCGGTCATGCCGGACCAGGTCTTCGGGGCTTTTCGACGTTGCGATCAGCTGATATTCATGAGTGCTCATGCGGTTCTCCTCATGGCTTCTTTTTATGATTTGTTGTTAGCCGCGTGTACCGGCCATGCTCTGTTGCAGCTGCGCACCGAAGGCGCAGACCAGCTCGTCCTGACCTTTACGACCGACGATTTGCAGGCCGACTTTCAATCCGCCGCAATCGAGTTCCACCGGCACGGTCAGGGCCGGGTGGCCGCTGAGGTTGAAAGGCCGTACCAGCGGGGTCATGCCGGCCACGGCTTTGCTGCCGGCGCGGGCTTCGCTGAGGGTCGGCGGCAGGATTGGCAAGGTCGGCAGCAGCAATACGGCGAAGTCTTCCAGCGCTGCGTCCACTTGCTGGGTGAACGCCGTGCGCACGGCTTCGGCCTGGGCCAGGTCTTGACGCGTGGTGCGGCTGGCCGCCAGCAGACGTGTTTCCACATCGGCGCCGATCAGGCCCTTGCCGGTCAGATGGCCGAACGCCGCCCAGTTTTCGAAATTGATCACGGTCAGGCCGGCCGCGAACGCCGCTTCGAACTCGCTCAGGTGCAGGTTGCTTCGACGCCATCCGGCGCGGTCCGCGGCGGCACCCAGGCTGGCTTGCAGGTGCGAATCGCAGGCCACCTCGAGAAAGCCGACCCTGGCGCCGTCACCTGGCAGGCCTTGAGCGGTAAAACCCGGGCAGATCACCTGCATCGCGGCGATCAGGTCGTCCATGTTTTTGGCGAACGGCCCGACGCAATCGAGGCTCGATTCCAACGGATGGGCACCGACACGGCTGACGCGACCATATGTCGGCTTGAGCCCGGCAATGCCGCAGCACGCTGCCGGCACCCGCACCGAACCACCGGTATCGGTGCCGATGGCGATGTCCGCCAGGCCTGCCGCGACCGCCGAAGCCGAACCGCTGGACGAGCCGCCAGGCACACGATCCGGCGCTTGCGGATTGATCGGTGTGCCGGTCCAGTCGTTGATGCCGGTCACGCCGAACGCCAGTTCATGCAGGTTGGTCTTGCCGACGATCTGCCAGCCGGCGTCGAGGATCGCATCGACCACTTCGGCGTTTTTCGTCGCCGCCGGTGCATCGGCAAAGGCGCGACTGCCCGAGCGGGTCGGATGGCCGGCGATGTCGATCGAATCCTTGATCGCTACGCGCTTGCCGTTGCCACCGAGGAGGAATTCGCTGATGAAGGTACTCATGCGCCCGCCTCCAAGGTGAAGAGTTCCGTGTTGAACAAACGCTGCGTGCGGAAATGCGCGATCAACCAGGTGCCGTCGACACAACGGAAATCGATGTTCAGTCGCGTGCCGAACAACTCGTTGCGGCCGTCGGCGTAGGTGGAAATCTGCTGCATGATCCATTGGCCCTGCGCCGAACCGCCGTCGACCACGATCGACTCGCTGGTGAGGTAATGCAGGTTCAGCTTGAAGTGGTCGGACGGCGGCAGATAACCGCCGACAAACGCCGCCACCGCCGCACGCCCCTGGTGCTGACCGAAGGTTTGCGCGGTCTGGGTGCCGAGGCCTTCCCAGATCGCATCTTCGGTGAACAACCGGGCCAGATCGCTGACATGCGTGACCGCTCTCGGCACATCGCACAGATCCATGTAGCGCGCCAACAAGCGCCGCACTGCACTTTCCCCTTCGAGCTTCGCCAGATCTCCTTCGAGCGTCGCCAGACGCTGCAGCAAGGCCTCGTTCATGGCTTACACCTTGGCCGCGTCAGGAATGGTCAGCGGACGACCGATGCGCGCTTCGATCTTCGCGTAGCGCCAAAGGCTGTACTGGCCGACCGGCGTGGTGCGGAACAGGTTGCAGGCGTCGATCACCGACTGGTGACAGTCGACGTCGGCCATGATGTACACGGTCCATGGCGAGGTGGTGGACGGGCCGACCATCAAACGGTCGTCGTCCATCGCGCCGAGCACGGTGATACCGGGCATGGCGCCGAGGTCACCCATCATCTGGCTGAAGCCTTTCCACACGCTCAGGCCTTCGCCGGTGGGCAGGTCGAAAAAGTTCTGGGTGATGCCGATGCAGAAGACGACGCGCAATGGCTCTTGGGTGGTTTGCGACATGGGTGCGATTCCTTGAAAAAGTAAGGGGGATTCAGATGTAGCCCGGGAACGGCGGGACGCCGAGGAACACCGAGCCGGCGCCGTCGTACAGGCCTTCGCTGAGGAAGGCGTGCTGGGTCACCACCATCGAGTCGCGCAGGTAGCGTTGCAGCGGATGGCGCAGGTAAATGGCGGTGGTGCCGGCCAGGCCGTAGGCGCTCTGCACCACCTCGGCACCGGCCTGGGACACGTGAATCGCCGACAGGCGCAACAGGCTGGTCTGCTCCGGTGTGACCGGGTTACCGGCCAGGATCGAGTTCCACACCTGTTCGGTGGCGTTGTAGAAGAAACCGCGGGCGGCGCTGAGCTTGGCTTCAGCCTTGGCGATCTCGATGCGCACGTAGGCGCGATCGGACAGTTTCGGCGCGCCGGTGATGCCGCTGCCGCCAGCCATGCGGCTGATTTCGTCGAGGGCCGCACGGGCCAGGCCGAGGTTGACCACTGCCAGCACTTGCGCGGCGTAGGCAATCGACGGGTAGCGGAACAGCGGCTCGTCGATGGTCGCGGCACCGCCACGGATGAACGTCCAGCGCTCGTCAACGTGTTTGTCGGTCACCCGCAGGTCATGGCTGCCGGTGCCCTTGAGGCCGACCACTTCCCAGTTTTCGACGATGTCTACCTGCTTCGGGCGGAACACAGCGGTGCGCGGCTTGCCGCCGGCAGCGCCGATACCAACGCCCAACAGGTCTGCGCCTTTGCAGCCGCTGGCGAATTTCCAGGTGCCGTTGACCTGATACCCGCCTTCCACGGCCTCGGCCGGTTGCAAGGGGAACAGGCCGCCGGCGAATACCAGGTCAGGGCTTTCGGCGTAGAGCTCCGCCAGGGTTTCCCGTGGCAAGGCTGCCAGGTAGACACCGGCGCTGCCGAAGCTGGCCACCCAGCCCGCCGAGCCGTCGGCTTCGGAGATGCGTTCGACCATTTGCAGGAACAGCGACGGTGCCAGGGCATCGCCGCCGAAGCATTTCGGCGTGGCAGCGCGGTAGATGCCCACCTGCTTGAAGCGCTCGATCATGTCCCGAGGCACGTGGGAGCCGGCGTCGAATTCCTCGCGACGCTGGCGAACCTCATCCAGCACTTGCTGAAATAGCTGACTCTCGACCATTGGCACGACCGGGGCGGTCACAGGGTCTTGTTGTGCGACAGCTGAACGCAGCATGGGCTAGTTCTCCGTTTTGATTATTGTTAGTGGGCTCCGCTGCTCCCTGTAGGAGCGAGCCTGCTCGCGAAAAACGTCTGGACAACACGGTCATTCAGACAGGACGCGTTTTCGTTGACGTCCATCGCGAGCAGGCTCGCTCCTACAGGATCTGTGTGGTCGCCCTTGCATTGCGGTCCAGTGTAAAAACCGCATCCGGTCGCCACTATTGGTGCGTGCAGCCCCCCGACTAAAGAAAACCCCTAGGCCGACACCCCTTACCTCTGAGCGCATCCCGCTGTGCGAGCAGGTATAAAACGCCATACTGCAAATCTCTGCCGCCAGGGGCCGTGCGATGTACCAGCCAAAACCGAACGACTTTTATGCGCTGATCGAAGCCATGCCGCTGTGCATCATTCTTCATGACGCGCACACCAAGGAAATTCTCTGGGCCAACGCCGCTGCCCTGGCGGCGCTCGGCTTTACCCTGGAAGAACTGACGCCGCTCAAGGCCCCGGACATGACCCGCGACGCACCGAAGTACCGGCGCTCGGTGGGCTTGCGCTGGCTGGAAGGTGCCGCGCGCACCGGACAACGGGCCATCGAGTGGTGCTATCGCTCCAAGCAAGGGGTGGAGATTCTTTCCGAGGCGGTGGCGACCCTGGTGCACCTGGACGGTCGTGATGTGTTGATGGTGCAGTTCCGCGACATTTCCAGGGAGGACAAGGTCAAGCGCGACCTCAAGCGTTTCGAGAGCCGGCTCAAGGCTTTCATGCAGGACCTGGCCGAAGGCGTGGCGGTGCTCGGTCCCGAGGGCGACATTCGTTTTATCAGCGACTCCGGCGCGCACCTGCTCAACAGCGAAGTGCACAAGCTGATGGGCAAGAACTTCCTGGCCTGGTGCGACGACGCATCCGGTCAGCGCCTGTTGCAACAGCTGGCCCATGAGACGCCGGAGCACGCGCCGTTCAACGTGCACTACAAGGTGCAGCGCCGCGATGGCGAGTGGCGCTGGCATCACGCAACGTGCCGCTACATCGAGATCGAGGACGATCTGGTCGGCCATCTGCTGCTGTTCCGCGATGTGACCGAACAGGTGCTGGCCGAAGAGGCGCGGCGGGTCAGCGAGCAGAAACTCGAATACCTGGCGCGCTACAACGCCATGGGGGAAATGGCCGTGGCGATTGCCCACGAATTGAGTCAGCCATTGGCCGCGACCCGCAACTTTATTGAAGGCGCGGTGATTCGCCTGGGCAACACCGGCGAAACCGATCAAGGCGTCGCCTGGGGTTTGCAGAGTGCGGTACGGCAAATCGAGCACGCCTCGTTGATCATCAAGAGCGTGCGCGATTACGTGGTCAAGCTGGAGCAGAGCGAAGAGCTGGTCGACCTCAATGAACTGCTGCGCGAAACCCGCTACTTCATCAGCCTGCGGGCCGATCCGAGCCTGGTGCGCGTGGAAATCGTCACCGCGTCCGAACCGCTGCGGGTGAGTTGCGAGAAGGTGCTGATCGGCCAGGTGATCCTCAACCTGGCGTTCAACGCCATTGAAGAAATGGCCGACTTGCCCACTGAACGACGCCTGTTGCGTATCCATGCCAGCCGCGAGAACGACGTGGCCCTGGTGCGCATTGAAGACAGCGGGCGCGGCATCCAGGCCCAGGCGCAAGAGAAGCTGTTCGACGGCTTTTTCTCGTCCAAGGTCAGCGGCAACGGCATTGGCCTGGCGCTGTGCAAGAACATCATCGGCCGCCACCGTGGCGATATCTGGGCGCAAAACCTGGAGCCGTGTGGCGCGGTGTTCAGCTTCTCCCTTCCCCTCTTATCGTCTCCCTACCCCCTGTAGGAGCGAGCTTGCTCGCGATGGACGTGAACGAAAATGCGTCCTGTCTGAATGACTACGGTTACCGGACATTTTTCGCGAGCAAGCTCGCTCCTACAAAATGCTTTATGACACTGGCACAGACACACAAACACTTGGCAGGCAGGGCAATTCTCCCGATCGCGGGGCACGGCAGAATCAAAGGGTAAAAATCTGCCAAAGCACCCGCGATCCGCGTTACCAACAATTCAGGAAGTTCCCCTTATGCGAACAAACAGGATCTCCGTACAGTCAGCGCTAGGCCTGAGCCTGCTTGTACTCGGTTTGAACAGTGCCCGCGCGGATTTGCCCGCCGGTACGATTGGCCAGACCGTTCTGGCGTTTCCACCCGAAGCTCACCGCGCGTTCGTCATCGACGTCGAGTTCGAAAGCTTCGTGGCTGGCCGCGTGACCGTGGTCGACCCGGACCAGAAGCGCATCCTCGGCATGGTGCCGACCGGTTTCGCTGCGCCGTCGACCCTGAGTCACGACAAGAAAACCCTCTACAGTGCGGACATCTGGTATTCCCGCGGCACCCGCGGTACCCGCACCGACGTGCTGACAGCCTGGGACAGCTCGACCCTGTCGCCCGCCTGGGAAGTGCTGATTCCAAACAAACGCGCCGAATCGCTGACCCAGCGTTACTCGCTCAAGCCGAGTGGCGACGACAAGTTCGTCTACGTCTACAACTTCACCCCGTCGACGTCGGTGACCGTGGTCGATACCCAGGCCAAGGCCGTTGCCACGGAAATCGCCATCCCCGGTTGCGTGCTCAACTACCCGGTCGGCAACCGCCGCTTCGCCTCGCTGTGCGGCGACGGCAGCCTGCAGGTGGTGACCCTCAACGATCAGGGCCAGGAAACCGCGCGCAGTCGCACGCCGTTCTTTGATCCGAACGCGGAAAAACTGGTAGAGCGCGCCGTCAACGTCGGCGACACCTACTACTTCACCACCACGACCGGCACCGTACGCCCGGTGGATTTCGCCGGTGATGCGCCGAAAGTCCTGCCTTCCTGGTCGCTGGTTTCCGACGAGGAAAAGAAAGCCGGTTGGGCGCCGGGGGGCTGGCAGTTGATGGCCGTGGCACCGAAGCTGGACCGCCTGTACGTGCTGATGCACGACGCCCACGAAGCCATGAAGTGGGAAGACCCGAGTCCGCTGATCTGGGCCTTTGACCTCAAGTCCCACAAGAAAGTCGCGACCCTGGAAGCACCGGTTCCGGTGTGGAGCATGCAGGCCACTGGCGACGACAAACCGCTGTTGCTCGGCACCGACGTGGAAGGCGGTTTGCAGATTTTCGATCTGAAGACCAACAAGCTCACCGGCAGCATGCCGAAAGTCGCCAAAACCGCGACTCAGGTCCTGAGCTACTGAGAGGTTCGCCATGCACACAGATCCGATCTTCATCATTGCCAGCGCCATCGCCATCGCGGTGTTGCTGGCCAGCGCCGCGACCCACAAGGTGCGCGCGCCGGCCCGCTTCGCCCGGCAACTGGCGGACTATCAACTGCTGCCCGAGGCGCTGGTGCGCCCCACGGCACGGCTGGTGCCGCTGCTGGAACTGGCCATCGCCTTTGCCCTGCTGGTGCCGGTCAGCCGCGGTTATGCCGCGCTGAGCGCCGCCAGCCTGTTGGCCCTGTACGCCGCCGCCATCGGCATCAACCTGTGGCGCGGTCGCGCGGACATCGACTGCGGTTGCGCCGGTCCCGACCAGGCACAGCCACTGCGTCCGGTGCTGCTGGCACGTAACAGCGCACTGGTGCTACTTGCGCTGGTGGCCAGCGTGGCGCCGGTTGCCCGCGACCTGAACCTGTTCGATGGCTTCGTGACCCTGGCCGCCGCCGCGGTCGCGCTGCTCATCTACGCCGCGGCCGATGGCCTGCTGGCGAACTCCCCTCTTCTGCTCAAATTGATTGGTAGGTAATCGAAATGGAAGGCTTGATTGTTTCCAACGTTCTGCTCTGGGTGCTGCTGGTGGCCGTGGCGTTTGTCGTCATGGGCCTGGTGCGGCAGATTGGCGTGCTGCACGGGCGCCTGGCGCCGGCCGGCGCGTTGATGGTGGACAAAGGCGTGGCGGTCAATGAACCCGCGCCGCAAGTCACCGCCAGCGACCGTCACGGTCGCCCGGTGAACTTCGGTTATGCCGGCGAGAAATCGCAACTGCTGTTCTTCCTCTCGCCGACCTGCCCGATCTGCAAATCGCTGCTGCCGGCGATCAAATCCATCGCCAGGGAGCAGGCAGGCAACCTCGACGTAGTGTTCGTCAGCGACGGCGACATGGACGCCCAGCAAGCGCTGATCCGTGAGCACAAACTGGAAGACGCGACTTATGTGGTCGGCCCGGAAGTGGGCATGACCTACCAGATTGGCAAGCTGCCGTACGCCGCGCTGATCGACAAGGCCGGCACCCTGCGCGCCAAAGGCCTGGTCAACTCCCGCGAGCACCTGGACAGCCTGTTCGAAGTCGAGCACCTCAAGCACGCCACGCTGCAGCAGTACCTCAATGCCCAACCGCACACCCAAGATCACGACCACAGCCACGGCCATAGCCACTGATAAGGCAGGGAGACCTTTATGAAACTGCTGGATCTGTTGTTTGAGCGTTCGTCCCGCCGTGTCGCCGACACCACTTCGCGCCGCAAACTGCTGGCACGCATGGGTTCACTGATGGTGGCCGGTGCCGCCCTGCCCCTGCTGCTACCGCTGGACCGCACCAGCAAGGCCCTGGCCGCGGAGCCTGCACAGGCCGGTGACCCCGGTGATCCGAACAGCTGCGACTACTGGCGCTACTGCTCCATCGACGGCTTTCTGTGCAGCTGCTGCGGCGGGTCGGTGACGTCCTGCCCACCGGGCACCGAAGCCTCGCAAGTGACCTGGATCGGCACCTGCCGCAACCCGGCCGACGGCAAGGACTACATCATTTCGTACAACGACTGCTGCGGTAAGCAAAGCTGCGCCCAGTGCGCCTGCACCCGTAACGACAGTGAAGAACCGGCCTACCGCCCGTTCAACAACAACGATGTGAACTGGTGCCTGGCCGCCAAATCCCACATCTACCACTGCACCGTTTCGGTCATCCGCGGCGTCGCCGTTTAAAAAACGCGCTTTGCGCCGGTTGTTCGCGCAATCGGCGCTTTTTTTCTGTGGCGGCTTTTCTTTTTTTAGCTGTTCTCTGTACCTCTATACCTCTGTAGGAGCGAGGCTGCTCGCGAAAAACTCAAAGGCGACGCGTTAAATCAGACAGCACGCGTTATCGTTGACGCCCTTCGCGAGCAGGCTCGCTCCTACAGGGATGCAGAGCCAAACCGGTCATCAGCGGAGTTGGGTTACATGCGTAGTTTGATATTGCTCGGTCTCGTCTGCGCCCTTGGCGCACCGCTCGCCCATGCCCGGGCCATTCCCGACCCGAACCAGCATCACGCGCCGGGCAATGAATCACTGCAAACCCCGATCGCTCAGGCCGGTTATGGCGTCGGCGTGAACTACCAGTTGCAATGCGCCGGTTGCCACCTGGGCGACGGCAGCGGTTCCGCCGCCAACGACACGCCACGGATGAAAGGCTTTGTCGGCAACTTCCTCAAAGTCCCCGGTGGCCGCGAATTCCTCGTGCGGGTGCCGGGCATGTCGCAGTCGGCGTTGAACAACGCGCAACTGGCGGACTTGCTCAATTGGCTGATGCGGGAAGACGGCATGGCGGGCAAAAGCGTGCCGGCCGACTATCAGCCTTACACTGCCGAAGAAGTCACGGCATTGCGCGCCAAGACCATGCTCAACCTGCCCGGCACCCGTAGCGAGTTGATCAAGGCCATGCGTGCCAAGGGCATCGCGATCGATGACGGGATGAATGACTGAGAACGCCGTGCCGATGGACGCATTGACGGCAAATAAGTAACGTAACCGGTGCTGTTTTCGAACCTGGAAAATCGAAAAGGGAGTTTGCATCGTGACCGAAGAGACAAAAACCAAAGGACCGGCTTCGTATTTCCCGTCCATCGAAAAAAAGTATGGGCAGCCGATCAGCCATTGGCTGGACCTGCTCAAGACCGTCAGCGACAAGAAACACATGGAGATGGTGGCCTGGCTCAAAGCCGAACACGGCATGGGGCATGGTCATGCCAATGCGCTGGTTGCCTATCATCTGGCAGCCACTAAAAGCGCCTAGCCATGCGCAGTCGGTGGAGCCGGGTAAATCCGGCTCCACCGTAAACCTTCCATTGCCCTATCCTTTCATCCAACCCATCACGCCGGTCATCGACCATGTCAGCCCCCGAAACCACTATCCTCGACAGCTGGCACCACAACGCCCAAGGCTGGATCGACGCCATCCGCAGCGGCAGCATCGAAAGCCGTCAAACGGTCACCGACCAGGCCATCCTGCTGGCGGTGCTGGGTCGTCAGCCCGAACGTGTGCTTGACCTGGGTTGCGGCGAAGGCTGGTTGTTGCGGGCGCTGGCAGACCGGGCTATCGAGGCGGTCGGCGTGGATGGCGATGTGACGCTGGTGGAGGCGGCGCGGGCGGCGGGCGCTGCGCCGGTGCATTTGGCAAGCTATGAACAACTGGCAGAAGCGCAAGTCGACATCGGCCGCGACTACAACCTGATCTGCGCCAACTTCGCCCTGCTGCACCAGGACATCATCCCCCTGCTCGCCGCCATGAACACCCTGCTCGCCCCGGGTGGCACGCTGGTGATCCAGACGCTGCACCCGTGGGTGGCTGCGGCGGGCGACTATCAGGATGGTTGGCGGGAAGAAACTTTCACAGCGTTCAAGGGGCAGTGGCAGCCCATGCCCTGGTATTTCCGTACCCTGTCCAGTTGGCTGAATGCGCTGGACATGGCCGGCTTTGCATTGGCCGGCTTGCAGGAGCCACAGCACCCGCAAAGCCCCGTGCCACAGTCATTGCTATTGGTGGCCGAACCACGTCTGTAGGAGCGAGCCTGCTCGCGACGAGGCCGGTACATTCGACATCGATGTCGTTTGACACTCAGTCATCGCGAGCAGGCTCGCTCCCACAGGTTTCAGTGGCTGTACGCAACATCTGCGAACCACCCAAATCATTGTGGGAGCGAGCTTGCTCGCGATGAGGTCGGCACATTCGACATCGATGTCGTTTGACACTCAGTCATCGCGAGCAGGCTCGCTCCCACAGGTTTCAGTGGCTGTACGCAACATCTGCGAACCACCCAAATCATTGTGGGAGCGAGCCTGCTCGCGATGAGGTCGGCACATTCGACATCAATGTCGTTTGACACTCAGTCATCGCGAGCAGGCTCGCTCCTACAGGTTCAGTGGCGTACACACTAAAGCGTCAGGCCCATTCTTTACGCAGATGGCGCGCAGCGTTGACCATGTGCACCAGCGCCGCTTCGGTTTCCGGCCAGCCGCGGGTTTTCAGGCCGCAGTCCGGGTTGACCCACAGGCGGTCGGCGGGAATGCGCTTGGCGGCCTTGCGTAGCAGGTTGGCCATTTCCGAGGAGTCCGGCACCCTTGGCGAGTGGATGTCATACACGCCAGGGCCGATTTCGTTCGGGTAGGCGAAGGCTTCGAACGCGTCCAGCAGTTCCATGTCCGAGCGCGAGGTTTCGATGGTGATCACGTCGGCATCCATGGCGGCGATGGACTCGATCACATCGTTGAACTCGCTGTAGCACATGTGGGTGTGGATCTGGGTTTCGTCACGCACACCGCAGGCGCACAGGCGGAACACTTCGGTCGCCCAGTCCAGGTAGTGCTGCCACTGCGCCTGGCGCAACGGCAGTCCTTCGCGGAACGCGGCTTCGTCGATCTGCACGATCTTGATCCCGGCGGCTTCCAGGTCCACCACTTCATCACGAATCGCCAGCGCCAGTTGACGGGCCTGCACTTCACGGGTCACGTCTTCGCGCGGGAACGACCACATCAGCATGGTCACGGGCCCGGTCAGCATGCCCTTCATCACCTTGTCGGTGAGGCCCTGGGCGTAGCGGATCCACTCCACGGTCATGGCTTTCGGACGGCTCAGGTCGCCGAAGATCACCGCCGGTTTCACGCAGCGCGAGCCGTAGCTCTGGACCCAGCCGAAACGGGTGAACACGTAGCCATCGAGTTGCTCGGCGAAGTATTCGACCATGTCGTTGCGCTCGGCTTCACCGTGCACCAGCACGTCCAGGCCCAGTTGCTCCTGCACGTGCACGGCGTGACGAATCTCGCTGTGCATGGCTTCGGTGTATTCGGCTTCGGTCAGCTTGCCTTGCTTGAACGACTGGCGAGCCAGTCGGATCGACGCGGTTTGCGGGAACGAACCGATGGTGGTGGTCGGGAACAGCGGCAGGTTCAGGCCGGCGCGCTGTTTCTCGATACGCTGGGCAAACGGCGAGTGACGCTGGCTGTCCTGGGCGGTGATGGCAGCAACCCGCGCCTGCACGGCTGGCTTGTGAATGCGTGGCGACGCAGCACGGCTGGCCTGCACCGCGCGGCTGTGAGTCAGCGCTTCAAGCACCTTTGGCGCTTCCGGCGCGTTGACCGCCTGAGCCAGCACCGCGACTTCTTCACACTTCTGCACGGCAAACGCCAGCCAGCTTTTCAGTTCGGCATCGAGCTTGTCTTCACGACCCAGGTCAACCGGGCTGTGCAGCAGCGAGCAGGATGGCGCGACCCACAGGCGATCCCCCAGACGCTCTTGAGCGTGCTGCAAGATGGCCAACGCGTTTTCCAGGTCGCAGCGCCAGACGTTACGGCCGTTGACCACCCCCAGCGACAAAACTTTGTAGGCCGGCAGACGATCGAGGATGGTCGGGAATTGCTCCGGGGCGCGCACCAGATCGATGTGCAGGCCGTCCACCGGCAGATTGGCGGCCAGGCCCAGATTCTCTTCCAGCCCACCGAAGTAAGTGGCGACCAGTTTCTTCAGCGGGTCTCGCTGAATCAGGTTGTAGGCCCGTTCAAAGGCATTTTTCCATTCCTGTGGCAGGTCGAGCACCAGGATCGGCTCATCGATTTGCACCCACTCGACGCCCTGTGCCGCCAGGCGCTGGAAGATCTGGCCGTACAGCGGTAACAGACGATCCAGCAGCTCAAGCTTGTCGAATTCGGCGCCCTTGGCCTTGCCCAGCCACAGGTATGTCAACGGGCCGATGATCACCGGCTTAACGTTATGGCCCAGTGCGCGGGCTTCTTCGACTTCTTCGAACAACTGGTCCCAGCCGAGCTGGAACTGCTGATCGGCGCTGAATTCAGGGACAAGGTAGTGATAGTTGGTGTCGAACCACTTGGTCATTTCCTGGGCATGCGCGCCGCCGCAGCAACTGTCGCTCACGCCGCGCGCCATGCCGAACAGGGTTTGCAGGCTGGCCTTGCCATCGTGCGGGCGGAACCGCTCAGGGATCACACCGAACATCAACGAATGGGTCAGGACCTGGTCGTACCAGGCGAAGTCGCCGACCGGCAGCAGTTCGATGCCAGCTTTTTTCTGCAAATCCCAGTGGGTCTTGCGCAGCTCGCGGCCCACGGTGCGCAGACCGGCTTCGTCGAGCTCGCCCTTCCAGAACGCCTCTTGCGCCTTTTTCAGTTCGCGGTCGCGACCAATGCGCGGAAATCCAAGGGAATGGGCCACAGCCATGTCAAATAACTCCAATGCGTTCAATGGGGCCATTGTCGACAGTGCAGTCGAGTGAGACAAACTCATTTTAATCGCGATGATCACAAGTTATTCTCATGTTCAATGACGCCGCACATGAACACCTGACCCGGTGTGATCGAACCGTGGCGTGTGCGTTAGCCGGGCGTCGATGGCATCATCACCCGCTACGAAGGTTTCGATGCCCGCCACCCCCTCTGATCGGCTAAGGAATAGTCCCGATGCGTATGAAAACACTGCCGGCCTGTGCCACGGCGTTCTACCCGGACGCCATAGCGCAGACCGCCGGGACCAACCCGTGACGGCCATTTTTCGGCCGCGTCCGACGTTGATCTTTTTGCTGTTGTTGCTGGTGCTCGTGTTCTGGTTGTCCCTAGCCCTCGGGCCGGTCAGCCTGCCCCTGAGCGATACCTTGCTGGCCGGGATGCGTCTGTTGGGGTTGCCGCTGGACGGTGGCGATACGCAGCAGGCGGAACTGATCCTCGGTCAGATTCGCCTGCCGCGCAGCCTGCTCGGTATCGCCGTCGGTTCGGTACTGGCGTTGTCCGGCGTGGCGATGCAGGGGTTGTTCCGCAACCCCTTGGCCGATCCGGGTCTGGTCGGTGTTTCCGGCGGTGCGGCGCTCGGTGCCGCCTTAGCCATCGTCGGCGGCAGTCTGCTCGGTGGCTTGCCGCCGGCGATCGAACCCTACCTGCTGTCGGTCAGCGCCTTCGCCGGTGGCTTGATCGTCACGGCGGTGGTGTATCGATTTGGTCGCCGCAACGGGCAAACCGACGTGGCCACCATGCTCTTGGCGGGTGTGGCGATGACGGCGATGGCCGGTGCCGGGGTCGGTCTGTTCACCTACCTGGCCGATGATGCGACCTTGCGCACCCTGACGTTCTGGAACCTGGGCAGCCTCAACGGTGCCAGTTACCCGCGCTTGTGGCCGTTGCTGATCGTCACCCTGGGCGTGGCATTGTGGTTGCCCCGTCGGGCGGCGGCGCTCAATGCAATGCTGCTGGGTGAATCGGAAGCGCGTCACCTGGGCTTCGACATCGAGCGGATCAAGCTTGAGCTGGTGTTGTGCACGGCGCTCGGCGTCGGCGCGGCCGTCGCGGCGGCCGGCCTGATCGGCTTTATCGGTCTGGTGGTGCCGCATCTGATGCGCCTGCTCGTCGGCCCGGATCACCGGGTGTTGCTGCCCGCGTCGTTGCTGGCCGGTGCCAGCCTGCTGTTGCTGGCCGATCTGGCGGCGCGTTTGTTGTTGGCGCCGGCCGAATTGCCAATCGGCATCGTGACTGCACTGATCGGCGCTCCGTTCTTTCTATATCTGTTGGTACGAGGGCGTTCCTGATGCTGCGGGCAAACAACCTGCTGGTACGTCGTGGCAACCGCACGGTCCTGGCGAACATCGATATCGAGTTACGCCCCGGTGAAGTGCTGGGTGTGCTGGGGCCCAATGGCGCCGGCAAAAGCACCCTGCTCTGCGCTTTATGCGGCGAACTGGCAACCAGCGAAGGCAGGGTCAGCCTCGACGAGCGTCCACTCGCCGACTGGCCGGGTCAGGAGCGGGCCAAACGCCTGGCGGTGCTGCCGCAGAGTTCGAGCCTGAACTTTGCGTTTTCGGTCAATGAAGTCGTCGGCATGGGTCGTTTGCCCCACACCAGCGGTCGGGTGCGCGACGCCGAAATCGTCGCCGAGGCGCTCAAAGCCGCCGACGCCCTTCATCTTGCCGGACGCAGCTACCTGGCCCTCTCCGGCGGTGAACGCCAGCGCGTGCATCTGGCGCGGGTGCTGGCTCAGCTCTGGCCAGGTGCGGCAGGGCAAACCCTGCTGCTCGATGAACCGACGTCAATGCTCGATCCGCTGCACCAGCACACCATTTTGCAAGCCGTGCGTGACTTCGCCGAACGCGGCGCCGCGGTGCTGGTGATCCTGCACGACCTCAATCTGGCCGCACGTTACTGCGATCAACTGCTGTTGTTGCAACAGGGCCTGCCCCACGCCTACGGTCCACCGGCCGAGGTGCTGACCGCCGAAGCGCTGGCAGCGGTCTATGGGTTGGAGGTACTGATTCACCAGCATCCGGAACGCGGCCACCCATTGATCATCGCGCGCTGATACCGCCCCCTCCTCTGTCATCGAGGGGGGGCAACTATCCAATAAGGAAAACCGATGCGCTTTCTGTTGCTCTGTGCATTCAGCCTGTTGGCGGCCTGCCAAACCCATCAAGTCACACCACCGCCGGCGCCGATCGCCCCGCAAGGCCGTGATCACACCGACCTCGGAGTCATCCGTGAACTCGCCACGGGCCGTACGCTGACGCCGCAAGCACTGGTCGAACGCCTGGCCGCTGCCCCACGTGTTCTGGTCGGTGAACAACACGACAACCCGGACCACCACGCCCTGCAATTGTGGCTGCTGCGCGAACTAGCGGCACAACGAGCCCAGGGCAGCCTGCTGATGGAAATGCTCAATCCCGATCAACAGGCCAGGGTCGATGCCGCGCAGGCCGCAACCCGCGCAGACCAGCCACCGGCCGATGCGTTCAAGGCACTGGCCTGGCAGGCCAATTGGGACTGGAGCGTCTATGGCGCACTTGTCACCTACGCGCTGCGGCAACCGTATCCGCTGCTGGCGGCGAACCTGGACCGCGCGCAGATCATGCAGATTTACAAACAGCGCCCGGTACTCACGGGGCAAGCGTCCACCACCCAACAGGTGCAGGCGACGTTGCTGGACGACATTCGCGAATCCCATTGCGGCTTGCTGCCCGAAGCGCAAATGCCCGCCATGCTCGCCGTGCAGCAACAGCGTGACCGGCGCATGGCCGAACGCCTGATGGCTGCGCCGACGCCTGCGTTGCTGCTGGCCGGTACCTTCCACGTGCGCAAGGATCTCGGGGTGCCGCTGCACCTGAAGGACTTGGGTGCCGGTGAAGGGAATGCGGTGCTGATCCTGGCCGAAGCGGGCAAGTCCGTGACCGCCGAGAGTGCGGATTATGTCTGGTACACGGCTGCGCAACCGCAACAGGATCATTGTGCGGAGCTACGTCGCTGAACCTGTGGCGCGACACTATGTCACGCCTGTGCTCCGGTCCAATGGTCGTATCCACCCCTCCGGCACCGGCACTGTTTGTTAACATCCCCCCGATTTTTTCGTCTGTATAGTCATCACGCTGTCATTTCAGCCTGTTCAACAGGATGCTTTTTTCATGAGTACTTTGTATACCCGCCGGACTGTCCTGCAAGGCATGGGCCTGTTGAGCCTGGGCCTGCTCGCCGGTTGCGACGACAGCAGCAAGCTGTCGTTCAAGTACGGCAAAGACCTCAGCGACAAGATCATGGGGCGTAACTTCAAGCTCAAGAACGCCCAAGGCGAAACCCGGATGCTGGGCAGCTATCGCGGCCTGATGCCGATGGTGTTCTTCGGTTTCACCCAGTGCCCGGCCGTGTGCCCCACCACCCTGGCCCGTGCGGCCCAGGCCAAAAAGCTGATGGGGCGCGATGGTGAAAGGCTGCAGGTGATCTTCATCACCCTGGACCCTGAGCGCGACACTCCCGAGATGATCGATAAATACGTAAAAGCCTTCGACCCGAGTTTTGAAGCGCTGTACGGCACCCTGGAAGAAACCGCCGCTACCGCCAGGGAATTCGGCGTGTTCTTTGAGAAGGTGCCAAGCGGCGATACCTATACCCTCTCCCATACCGCGACCAGCTATGTCTTCGACTCCCGGGGCACTCTGCGCCTGGGACTGTCCACGTCCCTGACGGCCCAAGAGTGCGCAGAAGACCTGCTCACCGTGATGGAGGTTTGCTGAAATGAATGCCCCGCAGGCTAAAAACCGTTTCGCGCAACGCTGCAAGCAACTGGCGCTGGGCTTGTCCCTGATCGGTCTGGCCCTTCAGGTGTCGGCACAAACCCGGGTCGACGACGCCTGGGTCCGCGCCACCGTGGCCGGCCAGCCGTCGAGCGGCGCCTTCATGACCGTCACCGCCAGCGCCGACAGCAAGCTGCTGAGCGTGCAAACGCCGGTTGCCGGGCTGGTGCAGATTCATGAAATGAGCATGAAAGACGACGTGATGAAAATGCAGCAGGTGCAGTCCGTTGTACTGCCGGCCGGCAAGCCGGTTAGCTTCGATCCCAACGGCTATCACATCATGCTGATGAACCTCACCGGCCAGATCAAGGAAGGCGACAAGGTGCCGCTGACCCTGACCGTGGAAGACGCCAAGGGTACGAAAGAGTCGGTTCAGGTTGAAGCCGTTGCCAAGGCGATCGGCACCATGGATCACAGCGCGATGAAGCATGATCACAGCAAGATGAACTGATTGCTCCATCAGTTAAAACACAGAACCTGTGGGAGCGAGCCTGCTCGCGATGAGGCCGCCACATTCAACACCGATGTCGCCTGACACTCCGCCATCGCGAGCAGGCTCGCTCCCACAGTTTGATCTTCAGTGAATGCGAGTCCCGCGGCCGGCCACAATATTTGTGGGAGCGAGCCTTTCAGGTCTTGGCGACAACCAGTGTCGTTCGCCAAGACCTTTTCACATCAACTCAAACGAGCTTGAGCACGACGTTGATGTTGTTGCGCGTGGCTTTCGAGTACGGGCAGTACTGGTGCCCGGTGTCGACGATTTTCTGCGCGGTTTCACGGTCCAGCCCCGGCAGACTGACATTGAGCCGCGCCTGCAGCAGGTAGCCGCCGTCATTGGTGCCCAAATCAACCTCGGCATCGACAGCTACATCCTTGGGCAGTGCCACTTTCATTTCCCTGGCCGCTACCTGCATGGCGCCGATGAAACAGGCTGACCACCCGGCAGAGAACAGTTGCTCGGGGTTAGTACCGCCACCGCCCGCACCTGGCGACGAAAGCTTCACATCAAGGATTCCGTCAGAGCTGCGGGAGGCGCCGTCGCGCCCGCCGGTGGTGTGGGTTTTGGCGGTGTACAACACTTTATCGATCTGGCTCATGGTGACCTCCTGATTGAGTTGTAAGAAACCGGTGTCGACACCCCGTCAGGTGGCCGGGGGTGGTCAATCAATATAGACGTCACAGCCCCGCGCCGCAGTCGATCCGACCGGTGCCCGCTTCTTGTTTATTTACGCGCCAGCTTGTACTTGACGCAGTCCTCATAAAAGCTCTGGCGTACTGCAGCCGGTTTGAATCGCGACGGACTGTCATAAGTTTGCTCTGTAATGCCAAGAGCCATCATGCGCATCCAGGACTTGGCGAACTTATAAACCTGGATTTTTTGGCGGGCGGCATACAAGGAAACGCCTGAAAGCTTGAGTTCCTGTGCCCTTGCAGCGGTACCCGCGCCCCAACTGCACATGTACTGTTCTTTGGCTGCCAGTTCTTTTGCTTGAGCCGAGTTGGCTATTCCCGAAACTATTAGCGGAATTAACGCGATCCATATCTTGCGCATTTCGACCTATCTAACCGACTGAAAACAAAGTAATTTTGCAGAGAACTTTGAAACTTGGGGGCCAGCATCCTGCCTTTTCTGCAAATAAATGAAAAAAGCGCGATGGGGGTCGTCAATTTCTTGCGAGATTTCAAACCTTTGCTATAGCTAAGGTTCTCTATCGCCAACTAAGTGAGGCAACGGAATGTCAGTCGCAAAGAAAATGAGTGTGGGGCAACTGACAATGTTGACGGCGGTCAACATGTTGGGCTCAGGAATTATCCTGCTACCGACGAAACTCGCGGAAGTCGGTGCGATTTCGATCCTCTCCTGGCTGATAACGGCCACCGGCTCCCTCGCTCTGGCCTATGCCTTTGCGCGATGCGGGATGCTCAGCCGCAAGACCGGCGGCATGGGCGGTTATGCCGAATACACCTTCGGTAAAGCCGGTAACTACATCACCAACTACACCTACGGTCTGTCGCTGTTGATTGCCAACGTGGCGATCAGTATTACCGCGGTCGGCTATATCCAGGTGTTGTTCGGGATAAAACTTGATTCGCTGCAAGTAGGCCTGGCGACCATTGCGCTGCTGTGGATCACCACCTTCGCCAACTTTGGCGGCGCGCGCATTACCGGCCGGATCGGCGCGGTCACGGTCTGGGGTGTGATTGCACCGGTGGTACTGGTATCCACGGTGGGCTGGTTCTGGTTCGACAGCAGCGTATACGCCGCTGGCTGGAACCCCCACGACAAGGGTTGGTTCGAAGCGGCAGGCGCCTCGGTGGCCATTACCCTGTGGGCCTTCCTCGGCCTGGAGTCGGCTTGCGCCAACACCGACGCGGTGGAAAACCCTGAGCGCAACGTACCGATTGCGGTGCTGGGTGGCACTCTGGGGGCGGCGGTGATCTACATCGTCTCCACCAACGTCATCTTCGGCATCGTCGGCAACGAAGAACTGGTTGCGTCCACCGCGCCGTTCGGCCTGGTGTTCGCCAAGATGTTCACCCCAATGGTCGGCGACATCGTGATGGCGGCCATGGTGCTCGCCTGCATCGGCTCGCTGCTGGGTTGGCAGTTCACCATCGCCCAGGTGTACAAAAGCTCGGCGGACACCGGTTACTTTCTGCCGATCTTTGCCAAGGGCAACAAAGCGGGAACGCCGATTGTCGGCATGCTGGTGCTGCTGGCGGCGCAGACCGCGCTGGCCCTGCTCACCATCAGCCCCGACTTGAGCAAGCAATTCGACACCCTGGTCAATCTCGCGGTGGTCACCAACCTTGTGCCGTACATCCTGTCCATGGCCGCGCTGATGACCATGCAGAAAGTCTCCAACGTGCCGGAAGGCAAGGCACTGGCCACCAACGTCATTGCCCTGATCGCAGCGGCCTACAGCTACCTGGCGCTGTACAGCTCCGGTGAACAGGCACTGATGCTGGGCGGCGTAGCCACCATCGTTGGTTACACCCTGTTCGGCTTCGTCAACAACCGCCTGATCCGCCTCGAAGCGCTCAACAACAGCGTACCGACGCAAACCGTCAGCGCGCAGCACCTCACTGCCGAGCCAGTGCCGGTAAACAATCTGAATAAAGCCACTATGGAGGTTCGAGCATGACGGAATATAAACACTCGCTGGGCATGCTGGCGCTACTGGTCAGCAGCCCGCCGGACAAGCGAACGGTGTTTGGCCGCGCCCTGGATCAACTGGTCCACGACGTAGAGGGACGTGGCGTCAGTGTTCTGGCTTCGGAAAGTCTCATCGATGCCGCCTCGATCCTGCGCTCGGACCCGGCCATTCAATGCGTACTCATCCGCTGGGAAATGGACACCAGCGAAGGCCACGCCGACTGCACCAAATTGCTGGTCAAGCTGCGCGAGCGCAACACCCGGGTGCCGGTGTTCCTGATCAGCGACCGCACCACCGCGTCGAGCATTCCATTGCTGGTCATGCAACACGCCGACGACTTCATCTGGCTGCCCGAGGACACCTCCCGTTTCCTCAGCGGGCGCATCCTGGCGGCCATCGAGCGCTATCGCCAGGCCGCCCTGCCGCCGATGTTCGGCGCGCTGGTGAAGTTTGCCCGCAACTATGAATACTCGTGGCACACCCCCGGCCATGCCGGCGGCACCGCATTCCTCAAGAGCACCGCAGGCCGGGCCTTCTACGAGTTCTTCGGCGAGAACCTGCTGCGTTCCGACCTGTCGATCTCGGTTGGCGAACTGGGCTCCCTGCTCGATCACAGTGGTCCCATCGGCCAGGGCGAGCGCTACGCCGCCAAGGTCTTCGGCGCCCATCGCACGTACTACGTGACCAACGGCTCGTCGATGTCCAACCGTGTCATCCTCATGGCCAGCGTCACGCGCAACCAGATCGCCCTCTGCGACCGCAATTGCCACAAGTCCGCCGAGCACGCGATGACCCTGTCCGGGGCGATTCCGACCTACCTGGTGCCGACCCGCAACCGCTACGGCATCATCGGCCCGATCCTGCCGCAGACCCTGAGCGCCGAAGGCGTGAAAGCCGCCATCGCCGACAACCCGCTGGTCAAGCCAGGCATCGACCCGACGCCGGTGCACGCCATTGTCACCAACTCCACCTACGACGGCCTGACCTACAACGTCACCCGCGTCGAAGAGCTGCTGGGCGAAAGCGTGGACCGTCTGCACTTCGACGAAGCCTGGTACGGTTATGCGCGCTTCAACCCGCTGTACAGCGGACGCCATGCCATGCACGGCGACCCGGCCGATCACGACAAGTCCAAGCCGACCGTGTTCGCCACCCAGTCGACCCACAAGTTGCTGGCCGCCCTGTCCCAGGCTTCGATGATCCATGTGCGTAACGGGCGTAACCCGATCGAACATGCGCGCTTCAACGAGTCGTACATGATGCACGCCTCGACCTCGCCGAACTACGCGATCATGGCGTCCTGCGACGTCAGTTCGGCGATGATGGAAGCACCGAGCGGGCAGATCCTCACCAACGAGTCGATTGAAGAAGCGATCAGCTTCCGCCAGGTTCTCTCGCGCATGCACAACGAGATGCTGAGCAAGGATGACTGGTTCTTCACCTGCTGGCAGCCGCCGACCGTACAGGTTGGCGCAGCGACCGTGCCGTTCCATGAGGTCGACCCGGCCACGCTGAAAACCGACCCGAACTGCTGGGTCCTGCACCCGAACGCGGTCTGGCACGGCTTCGGCGACATCGAAGACGGTTACTGCATGCTCGACCCGATCAAGGTTTCGGTACTTGCCCCGGGCATGGGCGACGACGGCAGCCTGCTCGCCTCCGGTATTCCCGCTTGCGTGGTCACGGCGTACCTGGGTCGTCAGGGTATCGTGGTCGAGAAAACCACCGACTTCACCATCCTGTTCCTGTTCTCCATCGGCATCACCAAAGGCAAGTGGGGCACGCTGCTCAACGCCCTGCTCGACTTCAAGCGTGACTACGACGACAACGCCGAGCTCGAACTGTGCCTGCCCGATCTGTACAACGCCAACCAGCATCGCTATGCCGGCATGGGCCTTAAGGATCTGGCCGACGAAATCTTCGCCGCCATGAAGAAACACAAGACCACCGCCAACATGTCCCAGGCCTTCGGCACCCTGCCAAAAGCCGAGTTCAGCCCGGTGGAGGCCTACGAAAAACTGGTGCGCAACGACATCGAGCTGGTGACGCTCAACGAAGCCGCCGGGCGTCTTGCCGCGACCGGTATCGTGCCGTATCCACCCGGCATCCCGCTGCTCATGCCGGGTGAGAACGCAGGTCCGGCGGACGGTCCGTTGCTGGCGTATCTCAAGGCACTGGAAGCCTTCGACAAATCCTTCCCCGGCTTCACCCATGACACCCACGGGATCGAAGTCGAAGATGGCGTTTATCGGATGCTGGTACTGAAATAAGTCACGCTGGTTCACCGCAACACCTGTGGGAGCGAGCCTGCTCGCGATAGCGTTTTTGCAGTCAACATTGCTGTTGCCTGACACGACGCCATCGCGAGCAAGCTCGCTCCCACATTGCTTTGCATCCCCCCAAAAATCCCTATGGGCAAACTCGATCACAGCGCTCTATGATTGATCCCCATGACCACCACCGCTGCGATCCGCTCACCCTGCCCGCCCGGCGCCTGCGACTGCGGGCGTGACCCGTTGCTGGAAACTCCAGGGGCGGACCTGCGCATTCTGTTTCTGACCCGCAACGAAGAAAAACGCCTGATCGAACGGCTGGAGAACCTGCAGAGCCTGAGCGATCTGGAGCACCTGCAACGGCGCATGCTCGAACAGTTGGGTATCCGCGTGAACATCGCTCCCGGTTTCAACGAAGTGCGCACCATGCGCGGCATCGGCATCCAGATCAGCGAACTGCCCGGGCTGTGCCGCAAGACCCGCGCCAGCATCCCGGCCGCCATCCGCCGAGCCATGGAGAAGCGCCCGGAAATCGCCTACGAACTGCTCAATGCCAACGACCTGTTGCGTGACGCCTGATGAAACCTCTACTCGAATTCCCCCTCACCGACGAGATTCTCACCTCGTTCGCCCTGGCCATCGGTGCCGACCTCCAGGGCTACCGCAATCACATTTACCGGGTGCTGAATTTCCATTGCGCCCTGCGCGGTGCCGAAGGCTTGCCCCCGGACGCCGTACAGATCGCGGTGGCGTTTCATGACCTGGGTATCTGGACCGATGACACCCTAGACTACCTGCCGCCGTCCATTGCCCTGGCCACCGAGTACCTGGACAACCAGCAACGTCCGGAACTGAAGGATGAAGTCAGCGCATTGATACTTGAACATCACAAGCTGCGCCGGTATCGCGGCGCCTACGCCGACAATGTCGAACCCTTCCGCCAGGCCGATCTGGTGGATGTGTCCCTGGGCCTGGTGAGTTTCGGCTTGCCCCGCAGCTTCATCAAAACCGTGCAGGCGACCTTTCCCGATCACGGTTTTCACTCGATGCTGATGAAGCTTTCAGCCCGGCAGCTCATCCGCTCTCCGCTACGGCCACTGCCCATGTTTCGCTGGTAACACAAGCGTCTGCCTTCCCCACCGATGGCGCCATTGTCGCAACGCCATTTCGCAACAAAGTGCCTGAAACACTCACTTTCTGACTATTCATTACTGGATATTTCACAATTCAAACCTACGCTCTTCGCGGGGGTCATGAATTTCAACGATGGTTGGGGGCTCGTCTCGATGTACTCACGCTAGTACGCAGGAGCTCGACATGAACCGGAAAACCTTATCCACGATGTTTGCGATACCCCTTTTGCTGTCTGCAATGGCGCTTCCCGGCCAGACCCTGGCGGCCGACAAAGTCCCCAACATCCTGGTGATCATGGGCGACGATATCGGCTGGTCGAATATCGGCGTCTACAACCAGGGCATGATGGCCGGCAGAACCCCCAACCTCGACCAGCTGGCAAATGAAGGCATGCGTTTCACCGATTACTACGCCGAAGCCAGCTGCACCGCCGGACGCGCCAATTTCATCACCGGCGAACTGCCGATTCGTACGGGCATGACCACCGTCGGCCAGGCCGGCTCGCCCGTGGGGATTCCCGCCGAAGCCGTCACCATCGCAACCGCACTCAAGGCCATGGGATATGCCACCGGCCAGTTCGGCAAGAACCACTTGGGCGACCTCAACCAGTTCCTGCCCACCGTCCATGGTTTCGATGAATTCTTCGGCTACCTCTATCACCTCGACGCCATGGAAGATCCGGCACACCCCAATTATCCGCAGGAACTGCTCGCGACCGTGGGCCCACGCAACATGGTCCACAGCTGGGCCTCCACCACTGATGATACGACCGTGATGCCGCGCTGGGGCAAGGTCGGCAAGCAGAAAATCGAAGACGTCGGCACGCTCTATCCGGAGCGAATGAAAACCGTCGACGAGGAGATTCGCGACAAGGCGTTCTCTTTCATCGACAAGGCCAAGCAGGACAACAAACCGTTCTTCGTCTGGCTCAACCCGACCCGCATGCACATCGTCACGCACCTGTCCGACAAGTACCAGGCCATGCGCAACTCGCAAAATGGCTGGTCGGAACAGGAAGCCGGCATGGCGCAGCTCGATGACATCGTCGGCGATGTCCTGGCGAAGCTGAAGAAAGACGGCATGGACGACAACACCATCGTCATTTTCACCACCGACAATGGAGCGGAAAACTTCACCTGGCCCGATGGCGGCACAACGCCGTTCGCCATGGGCAAGGGCACGGTCATGGAAGGTGGCTTCCGGGTGCCAGCAATCATCCGCTGGCCGGGCAAAGTGCCGGCCAATCAGGTCGCCAACGGCATCATGTCCGGCATGGACTGGTTCCCGACTCTGGTCGCGGCGGCGGGCAACCCGAACATCACCGCCGAACTGCTCAAAGGCAAACAATTGGGCGACACCACCTACAAAGTTCACCTGGACGGCTATGATCAAACTCCAATGATCACCGGAAAAGGTCCGTCGAGCCGGCATGAAATCTTCTACTTTGGAGAGAGCGCCTTGGGTGCAGTGCGCATAGACGACTACAAATATCGCTTCATTGACCAACCGGGTGGCTGGTTGGGGGCTAAAGTTGATGTGGACGTACCGATCCTGACCAATCTTCGACTCGACCCGTTCGAGCGCATGGGCTGGCCGGAAAACCAGGCCGCGCAGGGTTCGCAACAGTACTTCGACTGGTTCAAGTTCCAGTTCTGGCGTTTCGTGTTCGTCCAGCAGCAGGTGGCCAAACTGGCGGAAACGGCAATCGAGTTCCCACCGATGCAAAAAGGCGCGAGCTTCAACCTCGACTCGGTTAAAGCCAAGATCGCCAAGGCTCGAGCAGAGATGGCCAAGTAACAGCCGAATCCACGGGTGGCTAGTTAAGTCCACCCGTATTCGAAATGGACAATTGCCGAGGGATTTCAATGCCAATAAAAACAACTACCCTGCCCGCCTCTGCGCTACTTGCCCTGTGCTGCCAGCAAGCCTGGGCCGGTGGCATCATGCTCTATGAAATCGGCACCGATAACGCCGGCCTGGCCAACGCCGGTGCCGCCGCCCGTGCCCAAGACCCCTCGACTATCGCCAGCAACCCCGCAGGCATGAGCTATCTACCGGGGACGCAAATCACCGCCGGTTTGCAGGTTCTGTATGGCGACCTGAGCTTCGACCGCGACTCCGGCACCAACACCCCGGGCAGCGGCAGTGGCAACGCCCTCGATCCGATTCCCGGTGGCAGCTTCTTCATCAGCCATGAACTGGACGAGCACTGGAGCGTCGGGTTCGGCCAGTACGGTGACTTCGGCCTGGCGCTCAATTACGACAACGACTGGTCTGGCCGCTACTTCGTGCAGAACGACAGCCTGCTCGGCTTGTCGCTGGTGCCCAGTGTGGCGTATCGCTTCAACGAGCAGTGGTCGGTCGGGCTTGGCATCAAGGCCATGTACGGAATGTTGAAGGCCGACACCGCCATCGACCGCTCCCCTTTCGGCTTCACTGATCGCTCTGACGGCCAATTCAAGTACCGGGACAACGACTGGGGCTTTGGCGCCAACGTCGGCGTGATCTACGCCCCGCAACCCGGCACGCGTATCGGCCTGACCTACACCAGCCAGGTCGACCTGGACTTCGAAGACAAGCTCGACGTCAAGGGCGATGGTCGGCTGCTCGAGCGCGTCAACAACACCAACACCGAACTCGACACCAAGGTGCCGCAAACCGTCACCCTGAGCCTGTTCCAGCAACTGGACCGGCGATGGGCGCTGCTGGCCTCGGCCAACTGGCAGGACTGGTCGGAGTTCGGCGACATCGGCGTAGAAGTCGACACCACCGCGTTTGGAGCGCAATCGAAAACGATCGACGCCGGTTTCAAGGACACCTGGCACCTCTCCCTTGGCGCGCAATACCAGGCCACCGAGCAGTGGTTGTGGAACTTCGGCGTGGCCTACGACAGCAGTGCCGTCTCGGACAGCAACCGTAGCGTGATCCTGCCGATGAACGAATCCTGGCGCATTGCCACAGGCGCCACCTATGCTCTGAACCAGGACACCGATGTCAACGTCAGCTGGGCCATGGTCTGGCTCGGCGACATGCCGGTGGACCAGGCCAAATCCGTGTCAGGCAATCGAGTTTCCGGTCAATTCGACAATGCCTGGATTCAAGCCTTGAGCGGGAACATGACCTGGCGATTTTGATGACTTGTAAACAAAAGAACGACGATTTCTTCCAAGGAGTAAACACCACTATGAATCTGTCCCGAAAACTGCTCGTCGGCGCCACGCTGGCCAGTCTGCTGCTTGGCGGTTGCACCTCGAAAGTGACGGAGAAGGAGCAATACTCAGGCTTCCTGTCCAACTACAACAACCTGCAGGAAGTCGAAACGCCGAGCGGCGGTACCGCGATGCGTTGGGTCAGCCCTTCGTGGAACCCGAATGCCTATGACACCGTGGTGTTCAACAAACTGGAGCTCTACCCGGCGCCAAAACCCGATGAGCGGGTCAACCAGCAGACCCTGGCCGACATTCAGAACTACATGACCAGCAAGGCCAAGGCCTCCCTGGGACAGAAGTATCGCGTAGTACCCACTTCCTCATCCGCTCCGGCGGGTTCGCGCCCTCTGATCATGCGTGCGGCGATCACCGGGGTGAACGCCGAGAACGAAGGCATGAAGTGGTATGAAGTGGTTCCCATCGCGGCCGTAGTCGGGGCAACCCAGGCTGCCACCGGTCACCGTGACCAGAACACCACCCTGTTCATCGAAGCCGAGTTCGTTGACGCCAAGAGCAACCAGACCGTAGCCAAAGTGGTGCGCAAGGTGTTCGGCACCGAACTGAAAAACGAAAGCCAGCAGATTACCGCCAAGGACTTCAAGGCGGCGATCGACAAACTGGGTACCGACTTCCAGGCGTTCCTCAAGTAACACACTCTTGTGGCGAGGGAGCTTGCTCTCTCGCCACACGCCCCTTCCAGTCACTTCTTCATCCCCACCCGCCGCCGCATCTGGGCAGTAATCGTTTGCCGGATTTTGGGCATGTCCGCCCAGGGTCCATCCCCGACTTGCGCCAGACGTTCATGCACGTTGTGCAGGTTCCATTGATTGGCGCCCTTGAGTTCGGCCACCTCTTCGCGCCAGATCGGCATCGACACCGGTAACCCCTCGCGGGTACGTACGGCGTAGGCACAAATGGTGGTCGCCCCCAGACCATTGCGCAGGTAATCGATGAAAATCCGTCCGACCCGGTTCTTCGGACCCGACACCGCCGAAAATCGTTCGGGCAACAACTTGGCCATATGGCTGACAATGGCGTGGCTGAAGTCCTTGACCTCATCCCAACCGAGCTTGCGGGTCAACGGCACCACCACATGAATGCCCTTGCCGCCGCTGGTTTTCAGAAACGCCTTGAGCCCCAGTTCATCCAGCACCGACAGCGTCAGCTGCGTGGCCTCGACCATGCGTTTCCATGGCAGCGCCGGGTCCGGGTCAAGGTCGAGGACAAAACGGTCCGGCTTGTCGAGTTTGTCAGACGTCGCATTCCAGGCATGCAGTTCCACGGTACTCATCTGTACCGCGCCAACCAGCGCCTCGACGTTGTTGATGAGCATCATCGGCTGGCCGGTGAGTTGTTTGTCCAGGGTGGTGATGCCGGGGATCGCCAGGTGCTCGGCATTCTTCTGGAAGAACAACTCGCCGGCGATGCCGTCCGGGGCACGTACCAGCGCCACCGGACGATCCTTGAGTTCGGGCAGGATCCACTCGGCGACACTGGCGTAGTACTGCGCCAGTTGCAGTTTGGTGGTGCCGCCGCCGGGGTCGATCACCCGGTCCGGGTGAGTGATGCGTACCTTGCCCTGCTCCAGCCCGATTTGTGAGGGGGCGGGCGCGGTTTGCTTTTGCGTGGCAGCGGGCCTTGCCGTGCCGGTTTTTTTCGCAGTGGAGGTTTTCACGGTTTTCGCGCGCTCCTGGGTGATGGCTCGGGCCGGTTTGTCATTGCGCAGGCCATGGAACACGGCATGGCGCACCGAGCCGTCCCTGGTCATTTCAGCGAAGGCCACTTCCGCCAACAGCTTGGGTTGGAGCCAGTGCACATCCCTGGCCAGCGATCCGCCAGGTGGATTGACCACCGGCGGCGTTTTCACTTGCAACGGCTTGAGCTGTTCATGGAGGCTGCGCAGCGTTGCCTCGTTGAACCCGGTGCCGACCTTGCCGGCGTAGCGCAACTGGCCGCCATCGCGCTCATGCAGCCCCAGCAGCAACGCCCCGAAGGCTTGGCGCGAGCCCTTCGGCTCGGTGAAACCAACAATGACGAATTCCTGCCGGTTCTGGCATTTGAGCTTGATCCAGTCGCTGCTGCGCCGAGAGACATAGGGCGAACCCAGGCGCTTGCCGATCAACCCCTCCATGCGCATCTGGCAGGCGGAGTCGAGCAAGGCGCGGGGCTCCTCGTCAAACGACTCGGAGAAGCGCAGCAACGGCTCAGCACTGGCCTTGAGCACGGTCGCCAGCGCGGCCCGACGTTCTTCGACCGGCACCTCGCGCAGGTCCACGCCATTGAGATACGGCAGATCGAACAGGTAGTAGAGAATGTCGTCACCGTGCCCCTCTTCGAAGGCGTTTTGCAGCGCCTGAAAGTCCGGTACACCCTGTTCGTCCGTTACCACCATCTCACCGTCGAGCCACGCCGACTCCAGGCCCAGCGCGGCCAGGGCCCGGGCTTGCCCTGACAGTTTGTGGGTCCAGTCGTGGCCATTGCGGGTGATCAGCTTCACTGCGCCGTGGTCGATGCGGGCCATGATCCGGTAGCCATCGAACTTGATTTCGTAGCTCCACGGCCCATCCGGAACTTTTTCCACCAGCGTTGCCAGCTCCGGCTTGAGCAGGGCTGGCAATCTGGCTTTGCGCGCGCCGGTCAGGGGCGATGATTTTTTCTGGTGTGAGCTGGCTGATGGTTTGCGGGTGGGCCTGGACCTGACCGCCGTTTTTGATGGTTTGTCGACGATGCTGCGGTTGCTGAGCACGCTGTCCGGCTCGGCGCTGAGCACGTCGTAGTCACTTTGCGATCTGGCGGCGCCGTCCCGGTGCTTGATCAGAAACCATTGTTCCTGCTTGCCCGGCATGTGCGTACGCACCAGGTTCCACAGGCCGCCGAGCTTCTCCCCCTGCAACTCGAACTTGAGCCGCCCCTTGGCGTAGGCCGTCACCGGATCGTCCAGGGGAATCCAGATGCCCCGGTCCCAGACGATCACCTCGCCGGCGCCGTAATGTCCCTCGGGAATGCGGCCCTCGAACGTGGCGTACGCCAGCGGATGGTCTTCGACATGCACCGCCAGACGCTTGACCGACGGATCCAGCGACGGGCCTTTGGGCACGGCCCAGCTCTTTAGCGCACCTTCGAGCTCCAGGCGAAAATCATAATGCAGGTGAGAGGCGTCATGCTTTTGAATGCAGAACTGCAAGGCATGATCCCTGGCGGTTTTCCTGCGTGGACGCTTGTCGGCGGCAGGCTCGGAAGTCGCCGAAAAATCACGCATGCGGTTGTAGTCAACAAGGTTGCGGGGCATGGCTCACCTGCTTCGCGCCAGGACGTTGAATGCAAATGTCTTCTAATCAAGCAGAGCAGGCCTGCGGCGTAATAATTCAATCGGTGTTGAAATTGCCCGGACGGACGGGCTTGGAGCGGAGGGCGAGTTTCAGCAGGTTGACCGAATCATCGTTCTTCGCGAGCAAGCTCGACCTCACAGGGATTTTCAGCGCACGCAGGATCTGCGCTCGGCGGGGATCAAAATGTGGGAGTGAGCCTGCTCGCGATGGCGGTGGGTCAGGCGCCAGGGATGTTGGCTGTGGCGGCCTCATCGCGAGCAGGCTCGCTCCCACAAGTATTTTCAGCGCCCACAGGATCTGCGTTCGGCGGGGATCAAAATGTGGGAGTGAGCCTGCTCGCGATGGCGGAGTGTCAGGCGCCAGGGATGTTGGCTGTAGCGGCCTCATCGCGAGCAGGCTCGCTCCCACAGGGACTTTCAGCGCACGCAGGATCTGCGTTAGGCGGGGATCAAAATGTGGGAGCGAGCCTGCTCGCGATGGCGGTGGGTCAGGCGCCAGGGATGTTGGCTGTAGCGGCCTCATCGCGAGCAAGCTCGCTCCCACAAGTATTTTCAGCGCCCACAGAATCTGCGTTCGGCGGAGATCAAAAAATGTGGGAGCGAGCCTGCTCGCGATGGCGGAGTGTCAGGCGCCAGGGATGTTGGCTGTAGCGGCCTCATCGCGAGCAGGCTCTCTCCCACCAGGGACTTTCAGCGCTCGCAGGATCTGCGTTCGGCGGAGATCAAAAAATGTGGGAGTGAGCTTGCTCGCGATGGCAGTGGGTCAGGCAGTGCCCTTGGCCTGCCGCTCCAGGTGCAATTGCAGAGCCGGGTCGATCCGCAATGCCGCGGCCAGTTCATCCAGATAGTTGCGCTCGGCGTCCTGCTGGTCGTCCACCAGCATCACGCTGGCCAGGTACATCTCCGAGGCCATGCCGGGGTCGGCGGCCGATTGCGCGACATCACTGGCGTCCAGTGGCTTGGCAACCTCCTCGTCCAGCCATTGCTGCAATTGCGGATCGTCGGTGTGACGGCCGATTTCAGTGCTGATCATCTTCTTCTCGGCTTCATCGATGCGGCCATCGGCCTTGGCCGCGGCAATCATTGCCCGCAGAATCGCATGGCTGTGCTCTTCGGCCTCAGGGCCGGCCAGCAAGTCCACGGTCCGTGGCGCTTCTTGCGGAGCCGACGCCTGACTGCGCTGCCAGGCCTGATACGCCTGGAACGCCATCATGCCCAGGGACGCCAGGGCGGCATAATGGGTGCCACCACTGGAACGGCTTTGTGGCGCACCGCCCATCGGCGAACCGCCGCCAAGCAAACCACCGAGCAAACCGCCCAACCCTGCACCACCGCCACCAGCACCCGCACCGGTGCCACCGCCCAATAAGCCGCCGAGCAATCCACCCAGGTCGCCGAACCCGCCCTGGGCCGACGCGCCAGCGCCACCCTGTTGCGCCATCGAGCCCTGGCCGGCGCGCAGTAATTGTTCGAGCAGATCGCTGGTGTTCATGATGTTTGTCCTCTTGAAGGGCGTTTATCCAGTCAGGCAACGATAGCCCCCGCAGACGAATGTGCCAGCGCCGTTGGGCTGACCCGCCTGCGCTATCCCGGATTCGTCCGGGGTATTTTCTTGCGGCGCAGCTAAGATTCATGAGTGGTGAACCTTATTCCCGGATGCCCGGTCGATACCTGCAACCCGACCCGGTTTGCCACCGCCCCGTACGCGGAGTGACAACTGGCTTGCTTCATTCACTGGAGAACGCCCCCGTGATTTCAACCCTGTACATCGCCAGGCTCAAAGCATGGGGCGCCCATGGTTTTACCGCCACTGGCGTGGTCACCGCTTTCCTCGCCACCCTGTCCCTGCTGGATAACCAGCCGACCCATTGCCTGCTGTGGCTGGGTGTCGCCCTGATCGTCGACGGACTGGACGGCGCGCTGGCACGCAAGGTCAACGTCCAGTCGGTGTTGCCGAGCTTCGATGGCTCGATCCTCGACCTGGTGATCGACTACCTGACGTACGTGTTTATCCCGGCACTGTTCATCTACCGCTACATTCCGTTGCCGGACTACACCTTGCTGCTGAGCGTGTCGCTGATTCTGGTGTCGTCGCTGTTCTGCTTCTGCAACGTCAACATGAAGAGCACCGACAACTACTTCCAGGGCTTCCCCGCCGCCTGGAACGTGGTCGCCCTGTGCCTGTACATCATCGCCCCGTCGCCGTGGATCACCTTCGTTACGGTCATCGGCCTGGCCCTGCTGACCGTGACCCGGATGAAATTCCTGCACCCGTTTCGCGTGCGCCGGTTCATGCCGATCAACATTGCGGTGACGGCCATCTGGTTGCTGTGCAGCCTGTCGCTGGTGCTCAACCATCCACGGATCAACCCGTTGGTGATGGGGCTGTGGCTGCTGATGTCGGCGTACTTCCTGGGCATCTGCCTGTGGCGCACGGCGCTGGAGTGGTTCGACGAATCGGGGCTCAAGTAGCCATGGCGATCCATATCGTTCAACTCGGATCACCCCGTCGGCCCGACGAAGGCTTGCGCCTGGGCACGGTACGCCGACCTCCCCGTGGTGTACCGAAAACCGAATTCGCCCGTCGGGACTTTTATGATGTCTGGCAGCCACTGCTGTCGCCCAGCGCCGAGTTGGTGGCCGAAGCCAAGGCTGCGCAAGATGCCAAGGCCTGGGAGATGTTCCGGCGCAAATTCAAGGCCGAGATGAGCCAACCCGCCGCCAGTCAGATGCTGGATCTGTTGGCCGCGTTGTCCCACCAGACGTCCCTGGCGGTGGGTTGTTATTGCGAAGATGAAGCGTATTGTCACCGTTCGGTGTTACGCGAGTTGCTGGAAGCGCGTGGCGCGAAGGTCATTTAGCCGGCACCACCAATCCCCTGTGGGAGCGAGCTTGCTCGCTCCCACAGGGTTTTGCATTGTTATCGCTCACTGCCGCGTGATCACCATTTCCAGGTATTCATTCCGCCGTTGTCGGATCGATGATGTTCATGACCTGGGAAATGCGATTGGCGGGAAACCCGCTCACCCGGGCGTGCTCCCTGATCTGCTCCTCGTTCGGCGAAATGTACACGCAGTAGAGCTTGTCAGCGGTGACATAGCTCTGCAGCCACTGCACCTGCGGCAACTCACGCAACGCCTGGCAGGACTTGAGCGAAGCAGCTTTCAAGTCCCTTTCCGACAGACCTCCGGCGCCCTGGATCTCACGTTCAATGACGAACTTAGGCATGGCAACCTCTCTTTATTGTTCTGGATGGCAGGGCAGCACTCACCCTGTGATCAAACTATCGTCCTGATAGGCGTTGGCGTCCTGTCCGATCGTCGGCCAGGCCTGCCCGATCGTCCGGAGATTCCACGTAGCGCTCCGATCGAGCGGATCACGCCGCTGGCGCGCCGGCCCTGGCCTCCTTCAGTAACTGCTGAATCATTTGTTCTTGAGTGTCGT
The DNA here is from genome assembly GCF_949768175.1 of Pseudomonas sp. IT-P74. Taxonomy (NCBI): domain Bacteria; kingdom Pseudomonadati; phylum Pseudomonadota; class Gammaproteobacteria; order Pseudomonadales; family Pseudomonadaceae; genus Pseudomonas; species Pseudomonas sp. IT-P74. The sequence goes on from NZ_CATKQD010000002.1 coordinate 147,408, forward strand.
AGCTGCCTTCGCCGAAGTGGGTGTAACGCACCTGCCCCTTGGCATCGATCAGGTAGTGCGCCGGCCAGTACCGGTTATCGAAGTTGCGCCAGATTGCGTAGTTGTTGTCGATCGCCACCGGGTAGGTGATGCCGTACTCCTTCACCTTGGCCTTGACGTTGTCGATGATACGTTCAAAGCCGTATTCGGGCGTGTGCACGCCGATCACCACCAACCCGTCCTTTTCATACTTCTTCGCCCAGTCTTTCACGTACGGCAGGGTGTGCTTGCAGTTGATGCAGTCGAAAGTCCAGAAGTCCACCAGCACCACTTTGCCTTTCAGGGCCTCGTTGCTCAGGGCCGGCGAGTTGAGCCACTCCACCGCGCCGGACAGCGACGGCATGGCGCCCTGGGCGTTGTCCATGGTGCTGTCGGCCTTGACCTTGCTGACCAGGTAATCGACGACTTTCGGTACTGTTTCCAGCACGCCTTTCTCCACGCGGCTGACACCTTCCGAGGAGGTGTTGGCCAGCAACAGGTCATTGGCCCCCGTTGCAATCACCGCCGCCCCGGACAGCACCGCAACCCCGGCGCCACGACGCAACCAGCCGGTGACCGGAATCGACGGTTTCAAGCGATTGACCAGGCCGCGACCGGCGAAGATCAGGATGCCCAGGGACAGCGCACTGCCGGCGCCATAAGCCACCAGCAGCAGACTGGTGCCGGCATTTGCCCCTTGCAGCATGGCGCTGGTGAGTATCACCCCCAGGATCGGTCCGGCGCAGGGTGCCCAGAGCAGCCCGGTGGCGACACCGATCATGATCGACGCCAGCGGCCCGGACATCTTGCGCGAGTTCGGGTCGATGCGATTGCCCAGCAGCACGAAGGGCCGCGCCAGCCAGTCACCGACCCGGGCGGAGATCAGCGACAGGGCAAACAGCACCATCACCGCCAGCGCGACATGGCGGCCGGTATTGCTGGCCTGGATCACCCACTCGCAGCTGACCACGGCCAGGCTGGAGACCAGGGCAAAGGTCAGGACCATGCCGCCGAGGGTCAGCAGTATCGAGGAGCGTGTACGGTCGGCCCCGGCAAACAGGAAGGGCACGACCGGCAGGATGCACGGGCTGAGGACGGTCAATAGGCCGCCCAGGAAAGCGATGAGTAACATGGGATCACCTGATGCAAATTAATGGGCAACACATCACCACTGTAGGAGCGAGCCTGCTCGCGATGGCGTCCGGTCAGGCGACACACCGTTGACTGAACCATCGCTATCGCGAGCAGGCTCGCTCCTACAGTGGATCGGGGGTGTTCTCAAGCGGTCTGCTCATCCTGCAACTGCCCCTGCGGAGTACGGCTGGAACCGTCCTGCGCCAGGAAGCCCTGGGTATCCTTCTGCGCCACCGGCGTGAGCTGGAAGCAGGTGTTGCCGGCGCAGGCGCTCTGCTCGACAGCAGCGTTGGCATGGGCCGCCGCACCGGCGACGGCAAAGACGATGGCGGTCAGGTGGCGGGAAATGTTGTTCATGATGTCCTTCCTGTTTCAAATGGATTGAGCGGTGATTGATCGCGACACTCAGTTTTCCGAGTTGCAGTTGTCAGCGAACTTGCTGTAATTCAGCACCTGGGTCCGGGACTGGGAGTCGAGGTACGTCAGCCGCGCATTCACCACGCCGCAGGAAGGTGTTGTGTCCTCGTTCAGCGACACCACTTTGCGGATATCCAGCTGGGTGCCGTAGGTGTAGGTTTCGGGAGTGACATCGGCTTCGGCACGGGCCGACAAGGTGCAGATGTTCAGGGCGGCAAACAGGCAGGCGGCGTAGATGGCCTTGGTGTTCATGGCGAGTTCCTCAGGGTTTCAACAGGTTGATCGTTGGCTGATCCGAGGCGGTCTGGTTTGCCTCGATGGAACCCATTAAAAGCCTGCGAGGTATCTCGTCTGTGTCGGGAATCGGCGTGAATCAATCGCTGCGTATCAGAACCGGGCGCAGATACAGAGCAATACAAAACCGCTGGAAATCGGCTTTTTTGCCTTCGTGTGTATCCGCAGGCAAGCCAGATACACTGCAATACAAAGGGCGGCAGGCGAGCCCGCCCAGGCTCGATAGACTGTGTGGCATTCCCCATTTACCAGAGGTTTGGCCCAATGGATCACGTTGATCACATCCTCATCGTTGACGATGACCGCGAAATCCGCGAACTGGTTGGCAACTACCTGAAGAAGAACGGCCTGCGCACCACGGTCGTGGCGGATGGACGGCAGATGCGCGCCTTTCTGGAAACCACCCCGGTGGACCTGATCGTGCTGGACATCATGATGCCGGGGGACGATGGCCTGGTGCTCTGCCGTGAATTGCGCGCCGGCAAGCACAAGGCCACCCCGGTGCTGATGCTCACCGCCCGCAACGATGAAACCGATCGCATCCTCGGCCTGGAAATGGGCGCCGACGACTACCTGGTCAAGCCGTTCGCCGCCCGTGAACTGCTGGCGCGGATCAACGCGGTGCTGCGACGCACGCGCATGCTGCCGCCAAACCTGGTGGTGACCGAAGCCAGCCGGCTGTTGGCTTTCGGCCGCTGGCGCCTGGACACCTCGGCCCGACACCTGCTCGATGAAGACGGCACCATGGTGGCCCTGAGTGGCGCCGAATATCGATTGCTGCGGGTGTTTCTCGACCATCCGCAACGGGTGCTCAACCGCGATCAATTGCTCAACCTGACCCAAGGCCGCGATGCCGACCTGTTCGACCGTTCCATCGATCTGCTGGTCAGTCGCCTGCGCCAGCGCTTGCTCGACGACGCCCGGGAACCGGCCTACATCAAGACCGTACGCAGCGAAGGCTATGTGTTTTCCCTGCCGGTGGAAATCCTGGGCGATCAATCATGACCCTGGCGCTGCATTGGCCGCGCACCCTGGCCTCGCGGCTGTCGCTGATTTTCCTGATCGGCCTGATCCTTGCCCAGGCGCTGTCCTTCGGCGCGCAGTACTACGAACGCTACGAGTCCTCGAAAAACACCATGCTCGGCAACCTGGAAACCGACGTTTCCACCTCCGTTGCCATCCTCGACCGCTTGCCCGTCGATGAGCGAGCCGCGTGGCTCAAACAATTGGAACGGCGCAATTACAGTTACCTGCTCAATGAGGGTTCGCCGGGCACGCCCATCCGCACCGACATGCCCGATGCGCCCATTGCCATTGCCTCGATCAAGGACGCCATCGGTCACGATTACCCGATGACCTTTACCGACATCCCCGGGCCGAAAAAACATTTTCAAGTGCATTTGAAACTGGCGGATGGCAGCCCGCTGACCATCGACGTCCGCCCGGCGATGGTGCCGTTGTCGCCCTGGCTGCCCATCGTGTTGCTCGGGCAACTGGCGCTGACGCTGGCCTGCTCCTGGCTGGCGGTCAGAATTGCCATCCGCCCCCTCACCCGCCTCGCCGGTGCGGTAGAAACCCTGGACCCCAACGCGCACCCAGTACTCCTGGACGAAAAAGGCCCGACCGAAGTCGCCCACGCCGCCAGGGCCTTCAACTCGATGCAGGCACGCATCGCGGCCTACCTGAAGGAACGCATGCAGTTGCTCGCGGCAATTTCCCACGACCTGCAAACCCCGATCACCCGCATGAAACTGCGTGCCGAGTTCATGGACGACTCCAGCGAAAAAGACAAACTGTGGAACGACCTGGGCGAAATGGAACACCTGGTCCGCGAAGGCGTGGCCTACGCCCGCAGCATCCACGGCGCCACCGAAGAAAGCCGCCGCACCGACCTCGACTCGTTCCTCGATAGCCTGGTGTTCGATTATCAGGACGTGGGCAAGGACGTGCAGCTCACCGGCAAAAGCGCAGCCGTCATCGACACCCGTCCCCACGCCTTGCGCCGGGTGCTGGTCAACCTGACGGACAACGCATTGAAGTTTGCCGGTGCTGCTCAATTGCAGGTGGAAAAACGGGCCGATGGCAATCTGTCGATCAGGATCCTTGACCGAGGCCCGGGGATCGCCGAGGAGGAGCTCAAGCAAGTGATGGAACCGTTCTATCGCGTTGAGAGTTCCCGCAACCGCAGCACCGGCGGCACCGGGTTGGGGCTGGCGATCGCCCAGCAGCTAGCGGTTGCAATTGGAGGGTCGTTGACCTTGAGCAATCGTGAGGGTGGCGGGTTGTGCGCGGAGCTGAAGTTGCCGGTGTAGAAGGGTTTGGCTTAAGGGTGAGGATATCGGCCTTGCCGTAAAGAATGGTTGGCTGGCAGGCCGTCATCGCGAGCAGGCTCGCTCCCACAGGTACTCAGTACATCCGCGAGATATTGCTCGGCTGGCAGGACGCCTTCGCGGGCAAGTCGGATCGCCGCACCGCCGCTCCCACAGGTACTCAGTACATCCGAAAGATTTCGATCGGCTGGCAGGCCACCATCGCGAGCAAGCTCGCTCCCACAGAAAGGCAAAGGCAAAGGCAGAGCGGCGTACACCGCGCCGCTTTTCACCACTCATCAGGCCGAGCGTTAGCTCGCCTGCAGCTCTTGATCTTGATCCACCCGCCCCCATCGGCAGGCTGAGTGGAGGTGTTCATCCGGGGACTGGTGCGCAGCGCCGTTCGACGCAGTCGAACTCATTGCATGTAGGTCGAAGCGAAGCCGACCGGAGGGCAATGCCCCCGGATGAATACCGCAGCGAAGGAACACCGAGCCTTAGCGAGGGGCCGTACGTAAGGGGCGAGACCTTTGGTTCCTTTGGGGCGTTTGCCAAAGGGACTCGCCGTAAGGGCGAAACCATAAGTCGCCGTTACCGCAGAAACGGATATGTACTCAATCAACCAAGAGCCTGGTCGGCCCAGAGGCCGCCAAGGTCAAAGAAGATCAACCAACACCAACAACCCCCTCCCCATGCATCTGCCGCAATAAAGCCAACCCACCCTCCAGAAAAGCCAAATCCCCCACCATCCCCGCCTCGACCGCCAATCCCTGCAACTGCTCACGCCCGGTCAACTCGGGAAACTCGCCAATTCGCTGCAACAACCGCCACGCCAACGGACTCAGTTCAGAAAACTTCACTCCCCAGTCCTCGGCACGACGCACCAGCAACAAGGTCGGCTGAGCAGGCACCACATCAGGCTGACAATCCGGCCCCACCCGTTGCACCGGCCAGGCATACGCCAACGGCCAGGCCAGCGGCGACACCTGCAAGGGCCGATCCATCAGCAATGCGGCATCACCGGCAACCAGAGGCTCGGCGTCAGACTGCTGCAGCGCCATTTCCACCCACTCGTAATGCGCCAGTTCCACCATGAACGGCGGCCACGACCCATTGCTCAACGCCTGAGGCCCGGCCGCGAGAAACTCGACAAACTCCTGGGCGATCTCACCAAATTTCGGCGTGCGAGCGCGGTAGTCCCGCAGAAAGATCCGCACCAGCGAACGCCAGCGTTCATCCCCCAGAACCTTCACTAACACCGGAAAGGTGCCACTGAGCAGCGAAGACAGGTTGGCGAACACCAGATCGCGATAAACCTGTGCCCGCACCGGGTCCATTTCAGTGGGTGGCGCGTTGTGTTCAGGGTCGCGCAGGTACAGGCCCAGGGTGGTTTGTTGATGCAAAAGACTCGACTTATCCACGGTTCACGCCCTCCCGTTGCAGGCGGCGAATGGTCTGCAGTTCCGCCACCAGTTCGGCGAATACGGGAAAGTTGAAATCCCGCTCCAGCAAGGTCGGTTGCGCGCCAAACCGGGCATAAGCCTGGGCCAGCAACGACCACACCGCCGGTTTGACCGAAGCGCCATGGGTGTCGATCTTCAAAGTATCGGACTCGTCGAAATGCCCGGCAATGTGCATCGCCACCACCCTGCCTGAATCGATGCCCGCCAGAAACGCCTGCGGATCGAAGCCGTGGTTGATCGAATTGACGTAGACGTTGTTGACGTCCAGCAGCAGGTCGCAATCGGCCTCACACAGCACGGCATTGGTGAACGTCACCTCCTCCATGTCCTGTTGGGGCGCGGCGTAATAGGAAACGTTTTCCACCGCCAGACGTCGCCCGAGAATGTCCTGGGCCTGGCGGATACGCGCGGCGACGTGGTGCACCGCCTCTTCGGTAAACGGCAGCGGCAACAGGTCGTACAGGTGGCCGTCATCGCTGCAATAGCTCAAATGCTCGCTATACAGCGGCACGTTGTAGTGATCGAGAAAAACCCGGACTTCCTGCAAAAAAACGATGTCCAGCGGCGACGGCCCACCGAGGGACAGGGACAGGCCATGACAGGACAACGGATAGCGTTCCGCCAGGGCGCCCAATGCCGCGCCGTGGGCGCCGCCGATGCCGATCCAGTTTTCCGGCGCGACTTCCAGAAAGTCGAAATCGCCTGCCGGTGCGGCCTGGAGGTCTTTGAGTAAACCGCGACGCAGGCCAAGCCCTGCGCTGGCCTTGGCTACGGGGGGGATGGATGTCTGCATGGTGTCGATCTCGCATGTGTCCAGGATTGCGGGCAGGTGCCCGCCTTGAGACACAGTTAATCGAAGGGGTGTATCGGGACTGTGTTCGACAGGGCACGACAATGGATGGCTATGTATCGAAACCGGGGCTGGACACACTGCAATACACAACGCCACCCCCTGTAGGAGCGAGCTTGCTCGCGAAAAACCCGAGCACACCGTGTATATCCAGACAGCGCGCGTTATCGTTGACGACCTTCGCGAGCAAGCTCGCTCCGACAGAGGGTTGTGCCAGGCTCGCCGCTTTCGTCGCGCCAGACCACGCAATACAAGGCCCGAACTAAACTTAACGCACACAGGGCCCGCTCAGCGCCCTGCACATTCCAACGACCACCGCCCAGCGGCGAGCACCTCGCCAGACAATGCCTCTGGACCGTGATCCTGCTGAAGGAGCACACATGATGGACGAGGCCAGACTTAACGATTTCATGGGCAAACTGGTGAATGACATGGGCGGCGCGGCGATGCTCGCCAACGTCATCCTCGGCGAAGAGCTCGGCCTGTACCGGGCGATGGCCGACAGTCAGCCCATCACCCCCGAAACCCTTGCCGAGAAAACCGGCTGCAACACCCGTCTGTTGCGCGAATGGCTCAGTGCCCACGCCGCCTCGGGCTACATGGAACATCGCAACGGCCAGTTCCGCCTCCCCGAAGAGCAAGCCATGGCTCTGGCAAACGAAGACTCACCGGTTTATGTGGCGGGCGGGATCGGCGTGGTCGCATCGTTTTTCCATGACAAGGACAAACTGGTCAAAGCGATGCGCGGCGACGGCGCCCTGCCCTGGGGCGATCACCATCCGTGCATGTTCAGCGGGACCGAACGCTTCTTCCGCCCCGGCTACAAAGCCCATTTGGTTGCCGAATGGTTGCCGGCCCTCGACGGCGTGGTGGCCAAACTGGAGGCAGGGGCCAAAGTGGCGGACATCGGCTGCGGCCATGGCGCCTCGACGGTGATCATGGCCCAGGCGTTTCCGGATTCGCGCTTCGTCGGTTTCGACTACCACGCGCCGTCCGTTACCGTTGCCACGCAACGGGCCGAAGAAGGGGGTGTGTCCGATCGGGCCCGGTTCTTCCAGGGCACGGCCAAAAGTTACCCCGGCAGCGACTACGATCTGATCTGCTACTTCGACTGTCTGCACGACATGGGCGACCCGGTGGGCGCGGCCAAGCATGCTTATGAATCATTGAAAGACGACGGCACCGTGCTGCTGGTCGAGCCCTACGCCAACGACTTGCTCGACGACAACGTCAACCCGGTCGGACGCCTGTTTTACGCGGCGTCGACCTTTATTTGCACGCCCAACTCGCTGTCCCAGGAAGTAGGCCTCGGCCTCGGTGCCCAGGCCGGTGAAGCGCGGTTGCGCAAGGTGTTCACCGAAGCGGGTTTCACTCAATTCCGCCGGGCGACTGAAACGCCGTTCAACCTGATCCTGGAGGCACGTAAATAGTCCCCGCCGCCATCTCTGTAGGAGCGAGCTTGGTCCGGGCGGCATTCCGACGATGGTGTGTCAGCTATATTGATGACGACTGACACTCCATCGCGAGCAAGCTCGCTCCTACAGGTTTCCCGGCATGCTCGATCGCCAGACCCGTGACCAACTCGATCGCCTCCATCAGTTCATGGCCGACGCGCCGTTTGCAGTGCTGACCGGTGCCGGTATCAGCACGCCCTCGGGTATCCCGGATTATCGCGACAGCCAGGGCCTGCGGCGTGGCCGACAGCCAATGATGTACCAGGAATTTCTCTCGGCCCCGGAGTCCCGGCGACGCTATTGGGCGCGGGCGATGCTCGGCTGGCCACGGGTGCGACTGGCACAACCGAACGTGGCCCACGACACCCTGGCCCGCTTGCAAGGCACGCGGCAGATCAGCGGGCTGATCACCCAGAACGTCGACACCCTGCACGACCAGGCCGGCAGCCGTGACGTGATCGAACTCCACGGCAGTCTGCACCGGGTGTTGTGCCTGGATTGCGGCCAGCGCAGTGAACGCGATTCGATCCAGTACCTGATGGAAACACAGAACCCCTACCTGGCCGGCGTCGACGCGATGCAGGCGCCGGACGGCGACACCTTGCTCGACCCGGCCTTCGAGGAACGCTTCAAGGTCCCCCGCTGTCCGCATTGCGCCGGGGAACGGATGAAGCCGGATGTGGTGTTTTTTGGCGAGAACGTCGCACAGGCCACGGCGGCCAAGGCGATGGCCGCCGTCGAACAGGCTGCGGGGCTGTTGGTGATTGGCTCGTCGTTGATGGCCTATTCGGCGTTTCGCTTGTGCCGGGCGGTGGTGGATCAGGGCAAGCCGTTGATTGCGATCAACCTGGGCAAGACCCGGGCCGATGAGATGCTGGATTTGAAGATCGAGGAGTCGTGCGAGCGGTTGTTACCAGTATTGGCGAAGCTACTTGGCAACTGACGAAACCCGATCCCTGTAGGAGTGAGCCTGCTCGCGATGGGGCCGGCACATACAACATCTTTGTCAACTGACACACCGCCATCGCGAGCAGGCTCGCTCCTACAGAGGATTGTGATCAGCTCATGGCAACTCGCTGCCCAAGATTTTCCTCTTTGAGCACATCAAACAACGCCTGCGCCGCCGCCGACAGCTCTCCCCCCGGCAACGTCAGCACCCCCAGCGCCCGCTCCACCACAGGGTCGCGCAAGGTAATGCAACGCGCCCCCAGTTCGCGCATCTGCCCGGCGCACAAGGCCGGCACCGCGCTCACGCCCAGGCCGCTGGCGACCATGCGCCCGACCGTCGCCAGTTGATGGCTTTCAAACTCCACCGGCAGCTTCATGCCCCGGGCCTGCAAGTGTTCTTCCAGCATCACCCGCACCGTCGACGGTCGCTGCAAGGTAATGAACGGTTCCTTGAGCAGGGTCTGCCAGTCGATGTCATCGAGTTCGGCCAGCGCCGAATCCAGGGGCACCACCGCGACGAATCGGTCGATGTACAACGGCGTAAATTGCAGCGACGAACTCTGGGTCGGCTCGAACGCCACCCCAAGCTCCACCTGGCGGTCACGGACCATTTCCAGCACCTGCTCGTTGATCACGTCATTGACCGTCACGTTGACATTCGGATAGCGCGCGCGGAAGGTCTTGAGGATCGGCGGCAGCAGGTTGCCGGCAAACGACGGCATCGCCGCCAGGGTCACGCGACCGCGCTGCAGGGTGAAGCGCTGACGCAGTTCATCCTCGACATTGTCCCAGTCGGCGATCAAGCGGCGCGCCAGCGGCACCAGGGATTCGCCTTCGGCGGTGAGCGACACGTTACGTGTGTTACGGGTGAACAAGCGCCCGCCCAAGCCCTCCTCCAGCGCCTTGATGGTCAGGCTCAGGGCCGATTGCGACAGGTGCAGGCGCTCGCAGGCCACGGCAAAGCTCAGGCTCTGGGCCACGGCCAGAAAGGCGCGGATCTGCTTGACGGTCATGGGGCGATGCTCCGGTTGTAAGCTTCAGGTTCTAAGCTGCAATAGAAGAGACAAAACATTATTGAGCTTTATCAATCAATCCGCTCTAAAAAACAACTTAACAAATGAATCTCACAGCGAGACACTCCATCCCATTCGGCTAGCCAGCCGCCCACAAAGAATAAAAGAGGTGCATATGGCAGGTTTCGACAAGCGCGTGAGTTCCTACGAGGAAGCACTGGCAGGTCTTGAAGACGGCATGACCGTGATCGCCGGCGGCTTCGGCCTGTGCGGGATCCCGGAGAACCTGATCAACGAGATCAAGCGCAAGGGCACCCGCGATCTCACCGTGGTTTCCAATAACTGCGGCGTCGACGGTTTCGGCCTGGGCGTACTGCTGACCGACCGCCAGATCAGCAAAGTGGTGGCCTCCTATGTCGGCGAAAACAAGCTGTTCGAAGAGCAACTGCTCAAGGGCGAAATCGAAGTCACCCTGACCCCGCAAGGCACCCTCGCCGAAAAAATGCGCGCAGGCGGCGCCGGCATCCCGGCCTTTTTCACCGCCACCGGCGTTGGCACTCCAGTCGCCGAAGGCAAGGAAGTCCGCGAATTCCATGGCCGCAAGTACCTGATGGAAGAATCCATCACCGGCGACTTCGCCATCGTCAAAGGCTGGAAAGCCGACCATTTCGGTAACGTGATCTATCGCCACACCGCCCAGAACTTCAACCCGCTGGCGGCCACCGCCGGCAAGATCACCGTGGTCGAAGTCGAAGAAATCGTCGAACCCGGCGAGCTGGACCCGGCGCAGATCCACACCCCTGGCATCTACGTCGACCGGATCATCTGCGGCACGTTCGAGAAGCGCATCGAACAGCGCACCGTGCGTAAGTGATCCCCTGCCCCCGGACCGAATGAAGGAATAACGACAATGGCACTTTCCCGCGAACAAATGGCTCAACGCGTCGCCCGCGAAATGCAGGACGGCTTCTACGTGAACCTGGGCATCGGCATTCCGACCCTGGTCGCCAACTACATCCCCGAAGGCATGGAAGTCATGCTGCAGTCGGAAAACGGCCTGCTGGGCATGGGTCCGTTTCCTACCGAAGAAACCATCGATGCCGACATGATCAACGCCGGCAAGCAAACCGTGACCGCACGCACCGGCGCGTCGATTTTCTCCTCCGCCGAGTCCTTCGCGATGATCCGCGGCGGTCATGTCGACCTGACCGTGCTGGGCGCGTTCGAAGTGGACGTGCAAGGCAATATCGCCTCGTGGATGATCCCCGGCAAACTGGTCAAGGGCATGGGCGGCGCGATGGACCTGGTGGCCGGCGCCGACAACATCATCGTCATCATGACTCACGCTTCCAAGGACGGTGAGTCCAAGCTGTTGTCCCAATGCAGCCTGCCGCTGACCGGCGCCGGGTGCATCAAGCGTGTACTGACCGACCTGGCCTATCTGGAAATCGAAAACGGCGCGTTCATTCTCAAAGAACGTGCACCGGGCGTCAGCGTCGAAGAGATCGTCGCCAAAACAGCCGGTAAACTGATCGTGCCGGACCACGTACCGGAAATGCAGTTCGCTGCCCAGTGAGGAATCATTCCATGCAAGAAGTCGTCATTGTTGCCGCCACGCGCACCGCGATCGGCAGCTTCCAGGGATCCCTGGCCAATGTGTCCGCGGTTGACCTGGGCGCTGCGGTGATCCGCCAGCTGCTGGCGCAAACCGGCCTGGACCCTGCACAAGTCGATGAAGTGATCATGGGCCAGGTGCTGACCGCCGGCGCCGGGCAAAACCCTGCGCGCCAGGCCGCGATCAAGGCCGGCCTGCCCTTCGCCGTACCGGCCATGACTTTGAACAAGGTCTGCGGCTCGGGTCTTAAAGCCCTGCACCTGGGCGCCCAGGCGATCCGCTGCGGCGACGCCGAGGTGATCATCGCCGGCGGCCAGGAAAACATGAGCCTGGCCAACTACGTCATGCCCGGCGCCCGCACCGGCCTGCGCATGGGCAACGGGCAAATCGTCGACACCATGATCAGCGATGGCCTGTGGGATGCGTTCAACGATTACCACATGGGCATCACCGCCGAGAACCTGGCCGAGAAATACAGCCTGACTCGCGAGCAGCAGGACGCGTTCGCCGCCGCCTCGCAGCAGAAAGCCGTAGCCGCCATCGAAGCCGGGCGCTTCGTCGATGAAATCACCCCGATCCTGATCCCGCAGCGCAAGGGCGATCCGCTGTCCTTCGCCACCGACGAGCAACCACGGGCCGGCACCACCGCCGAATCCCTGGGCAAACTCAAAGCCGCCTTCAAGAAGGACGGTTCGGTGACCGCCGGCAACGCTTCGTCGCTGAACGACGGTGCCGCCGCCGTGATCCTGATGAGCGCGGAAAAAGCCAAGGCCCTCGGCCTGCCGGTACTGGCGAAAATCGCTGCCTACGCCAATGCAGGCGTCGATCCGGCGATCATGGGCATCGGCCCGGTGTCGGCCACTCGCCGCTGCCTGGACAAGGCCGGCTGGAGCATCGACCAGCTTGAGCTGGTTGAAGCCAACGAAGCCTTCGCCGCGCAATCGCTGGCGGTGGCCAAGGACCTGGAATGGGACTTGAACAAGGTCAACGTCAACGGCGGCGCCATCGCCCTGGGTCACCCGATCGGTGCCTCGGGTTGCCGCGTGCTGGTGACCCTGCTGCATGAAATGCTCAAGCGCGACGCCAAAAAAGGCCTCGCCACCCTGTGTATCGGTGGTGGTCAGGGCGTGGCACTGGCGCTCGAACGGGCGTAAGCCAACAGCGTTCAACAGACGGCGCGGGGACCCACGAAGATCCGTGACCGCCTGGAAAAACACCCGGTACGATGCAAGTCGCACCGGGTTCTTTTTTGCCTGCGTTTTTTCAGGTGGACCGAGTCATCGTTCTTCGCGAGCAGGCTCGCTCCCACAGGGGATTTGTGGTCACAGAAAGTTAACTGTGGGGGCGAGCCTGCTCGCGATGAGGCCCGAACTGTCACCTCAAAAACTGCAGATTCAACCATAGCGGATTGACCCCATCGCGGGATGTCCAAAAAACGTATGCGCAAAGACCTTTCGCACAATTTTCAAAGGGCTTGGATTTTGTATACAAAATCCACATACAAATAAAGCAATCTACCCGATGCAATGTTACCGTTGCCACTTCACACAGGTCGGAGACGTGCGCGTGTTGATCCTCAAATTGCTGGTGATCCCAGGCTTCCTGCTACTGATTTCCCTGGCGGGCAAACGCTGGGGGCCGAGCGTGGCCGGTTGGTTATCGGGGTTGCCGGTAGTGGTCGGACCGATCCTGTTGTTCCTCGCCCTCGAACAAGGCCAGGCGTTCGCCGCGCAATCGGCCACCGCCGCGCTGTCGGCCATGTTCGCGATGATTGCGTTCTGCGTGACTTACGCCCAAGTCGCACAACGGGCCGGATGGCCGCTGGCGCTGCTGATCTCACTGTCGGTCTGGGCACTGGTGGCGGTTGCCCTGTCGCTGATCCCGGCCTCCCTGATGTTTTCGGTGTGCTCCGCCGCCACCGCGCTGCTCGCTGCACCGTACTTGTTCCCCACCGTGCAACCGGTGCTCAGTGGTCCGGCACCGAAGTCCGACAAACTCCTGTTGCGCATGGTGGCCGGTGCGTTGCTCACCCTGATCGTGACTCTGCTGGCCAGCACCGTCGGCGACCGCTGGAGCGGCCTGCTGGCGGTGTTCCCGGTATTGGGCAGCGTGATGGCGGTATTCTCCCAGCAAACCCGTGGCCCGGCCTTCACCGCCGCGCTGTTGTGCGCCACCGCCACCGGCATGTACTCGTTCGCCGCCTTCTGCCTGGTGTTGGCCCTGGCCCTGCCGACGATGGGAATGAACGCTTTTGTACTGGGCGTCGCGGTGTCGGTGGCCATGCTGGGCGTGACCAAGCGTTTGCTGGCGCGGCCGGCGGGCCCGGCGACTGACACTGAAGGAGCAGCCATCAAACGCTAAGCTGCATCAGCTCATCGGGCTGTCCTCAGCATAGGTGGATACTTGGCCAAGGCGACCGCTGGGTAGAGCACACTGGAATGCATCGCAACCTCCATGGGATGATCGCGCCCCACCGCGCGCCCATCCCTGGAGATCCCGATGTCATTGTTGAGTAAAAAAGCCCTTGTCCTTCTGTTGGCCGTCGCTACCGGCCTTGGGGCTTTGAATGCGCAGGCCGCCAAGGCCGCTTCCAGCAATACGCCCACCCATAAAGTCTCGATGCTCGGCAGCAAGTTCACCTTCAACCTGCCCAAGGGTTTCATCGCCAACCCGCTGCCGGCCAGCCCGGACGGTGCCAGCGGCACCCTGTACAGCAACGAGACCACCAAGACCGTGGTGATTGCCGCTGAAAACACCCTGCCCAACGGTATCAGCGTCAAGGACAACGACGGCGGGTTCCTCGACGGCACCGTGGCCGACTTCGATGCGGCGCAACACAAATCCCTGCCCGACTACAACAAGCTCAGCGAGAAAGCCCTGACCCGGACAAACGGGCTGGGCCTGCGCCAGATCGACGGCACTGCCACCCAGGGCGGTGGCATGACCCTCACCACCACGTTGATGGCGGCATCCGGCACCCGCATGGCGGTGATCCAGGTGATTTCCCGCCCAGGCGACATGGCGGCCCACGAAACCCTGGTCAAACAGATCGTCAGCGGAAAATGAGGCTCAAGGGTTGAGACGCTGCAACCAGGCGCTCAGATCCTGTACCTCGTCGGCACTGATGCTGTGACCGACACCGGGGTAAGCGTGAAACTCGGGCTCGAGTGACACGCTCTGCAACAGGCTGTTGGCTTCGGTGCCGTCGCTCAATGGCAGGCGTTTGTCCTGTTCGCCATGACCGATGAAAATAGCCAGCGACTGGCGTTTTTCATCCGGTTGGAGCTCGGACTTGAGCACCGGCAGAATCCGCCCGCTCAACGCAGCGATCCCGCCGAGCGCCTCGGGATGCCGCAAGCCTGTTTCGTAGGACATGATCGCGCCCTGGCTGAAACCGACCAGGAACACCTTCTCGGGTTCGGTCTGATATTTCTTCGTGGCCTGTGCGACGAAATCCAGCAGCAATTGGCCGCTGGACTTCAGATCATCGGTCTCGCCGTTGTAGGCCCCTTCGCCCTTCTTGCGAAACCACTGGTAGCTACCCTCTTGCATCACCATCGGCGCCCGCACCGACAGGTAGGTGTAGGACTTGGGCAAGCCATCCTTGATATCGAACAGGTCCTGCTCGTTACTGCCGTAACCGTGGAGAAAAATCACCAGGGGTTGATGGGTCGAATCGGCGCTGGCCTGCGCCAGGTACTTGAGCGGCAGGTCGGTTTGCAGCGGGGTTTGGGCGTGGACGGCGGTGGATAGCAAGAGCGTGAGCAGCGCGAGCATCTTCAACATGGGGCTTCCTTCACTGAATGCAGGATTCGGGGAAGAGCCTAACACTGGTCAGTAGGCAGAGGCATCTCTAGCGTGGCGGATGCCGCCTTCGCGAGCAGGCTCGCTCCTACATATGAAATGCATTCCACTGTAGGAGCGAGCCTGCTCGCGATGAGGCCAGGACAGACAGCGAAGTACCTGGATCAGTCGTTGATCAACTTGCCCACCCGAATCGGCTCGCGCCCGGCGACTTTCGCCTGCCAGCTGCCCGGCTGGGTGTAGCGCCCACGGTCGATGGCAAACAGCACGCCACTGGTGCCGGCCTGCACGGTGGTGACCTTGTCGTTCAATGGGTCGACCACCTCGAACAGTGCATCGCCCTTCTCCACCCACTCCCCGGCCTCGCGCAGGAAGCTGACCACGCCGTGATGCGGGGCGAACAGGTACTCGGTGCCTTCGAACGGCATGCCCTCACAGCATTCGGCCGGTGCCGCCGGCCAGGTGCCGGAGATGAAACCCTGCTCGGCGAGGAACCCGAGGATGGCCTCGCAATTGGCCTGGGCCTGGTCGACCCGGGTGTCGCCCATGCTGCCCAGTTCCAGGGTGGTCGCCAGGTTGGCCGGTGGAATCGCCGCCGCCGGGAACGCCCTGGCCAGGCGCAACCATGGCGAAGAACAGGATTCATCGAACGAACTGCCGCCGGAGTCTTCACACAATAGCGCCACACCGGCCTTCAGGCGCGCCGCCAGGGATTGCCACTGCGGCCAGTGCTGCGGCAATGCGTAGATGTGAATGGCCGCATCGAAATCGCAATGCAGGTCGAGGGTGATGTCGGCGTCGCAGGCATGGCGCAGCAACAGGCGGTGCATGGCTTCCAGCTGCGATGGCGCCGCCGGCAAGCCGTCGAGGACCTGGCCCATGGTCTGACGAATCAGCGCGATGTTGGCTTGGGCATCGTTGCCGAGACGATCACCGATCAACGCGGCCACCGGTGCACTGAGTTCGACGAACGAGCGGTTGAAGTTCTTGCCGCTGCCGAGCTCGAAACGCCCCATGTGGCTGCCTTGCACGTGCTGGTCGAGGCCAATGGGATTGGCCACCGGCACCAGTTCGATCACACCCTTCAATTGTCCCTGCTGTTCAAGTTCGGCCAGGCGTTTCTTCAACTCCCAGGCCGTGCGCATGCCCGGCAATTCGTCGGCGTGCAGGCTGGCCTGGATGTACACCTTGCGCGTGCCCGCGCCATAACGAAACACGCTGAGGGTGCGCTCGCTGCCCAGGTGGCTCCAGGGCAGTTTGTGGTCGATGCGTTGCATGGGGGGACTCCTGATGTCAGAACGGCAAGATCACCTGTGGGAGCGAGCCTGCTCGCGAAAGTGTCATGTCAGGCAACATGGATGTTGAATGTACCGCCGCCTTCGCGAACAGGCTCGCTCCCACAGGTATCTCGTTTCAATAGAAAGAAAGCACAAAAAAAATGGCAACCGCGCCAACGGTTGCCATTTTTCCAAACGGCTGGATTACTCGCCGTAAACGTCAAACTTGAAGTACTTGTCCTGCACTTGCTTGTACTTGCCGTTGGCGCGGATTTCAGTGATGGCAGTGTTGAACTTGTCCGCCAGTTCCTTATCACCCTTGCGCACGGCAATGCCGGCACCGCCACCGAAGTATTTCGGATCGTTGTACTCAGGGCCGACGAAGGCAAAACCTTTACCGGCGTCGGTTTTCAGGAAACCGTCGTCCAGGTTGACCGAGTCGGCCAGCAACGCGTCAATGCGACCGGACACCATGTCCAGGTTGGCTTCCTGCTGGGAGCCGTAGCGCACCAGGACAATGCCCGCCGGTTGCAGCACTTCAGTGGCGAAGCGGTCGTGGGTACTGGCGCGCAGAACACCGACTTTCTTGCCCTTGAGTTCGGTCAGCGGGTCCTTGACGTCGCTGCCTTCCTTCATCACGAAGCGCGCCGGGGTGTGGTAGTACTTGATGGTGAAATCGACGTTCTTCTTGCGGTCGTCAGTGATGGTCATGGACGACAGGATGGCGTCGATTTTCTTGACCTTCAGCGCCGGGATCAGGCCGTCGAACTCTTGCTCGACCCAGGTGCACTTGACTTTCATCTGCTCGCACAGCGCATCGCCGATATCCACGTCGAAACCGGTGAGTTTGCCGTCAGGGGTTTTCATCGAGAATGGCGGGTAGCCGGCTTCGATACCGATGCGGATCGGCTTGGCGTCTGCGGCCACGGCGGTCAGGGACAACAGCGACAGTGCCAGGGCACCGAACATCACTAGCTTCTTCATTTATAACTCCTGTGTGCGGAGGCTTTTATTGGCAGCTTCGATTGGCAGCGTTCGGTCATTGCTTTATGAGCGGGAACCGAAGTGGCCGGCAGTCTAGAGCGGCTACAGGAGGGCAAATTACGCCGAGGCGACAAATATTTATAGAAAAGTGGCACCTGGAGGGAGGCGTCGAGGTGAACGCGCCATGACGGAGCAAAGTCTGTCGGACATATCTCGTTTTAAGACCCGACCTACAGGTTTTAAGGCTCCATCCGACAGAACGGGACGACTGGCGATGCCCGGTGATTTGCGGCACATTGAGCGCCCTTGCGTCCCATCGAGAGTAGCGTGATGCCCACGTTGAACCTGATCCAGCACCACCCCGCCGAAGGTCCGGGCGCCATCGCGACCTGGGCCGAATCCCGAGGGCTGACGCTGAAGGCGTTTCGCGCCGACCTCGGTCAATTGCCGCCCGTCAGTGCCGATCCCGTGATCCTGTTGGGCGGGCCTTATGAATCCAACGCCGGCCCTGCCTGGCTGGAAGCCGAACGGCAATGGCTCAGAGGCACGCTGGATCAGGACGCGGCCGTGTTCGCCATTTGCCTGGGTGCGCAGTTGCTGGCGTTGAGCCTGGGCGGGAATGTGCGACGGATGGACCGGACCGAAACCGGATGGACCACCGTGACCTTCATCGATGGGCAAGCGCTGAAGGTGCTGGAGTGGCACGAAGACGCCATCGACCTGCCACCTGCCGCGCAGCTGTTGGCCAGCAGCGAACACTGTGCGCAGCAGATGTACCGCGCCGGGCCTTTGCTGCTGGGGTTGCAGTTTCATCCGGAGTGGAACGCCGAGTCGGTGGCCATGCTTAATGCGCACTTTGGCGATGAGTCGCCGTTGCCCCGAGGGTCGCAGGAGACTGATGCTTACGCAGCAGTGGCCAAGTGGTTAGAGGCGACACTGGATGAGTGGTGGGCAGCCTCTGCCTGTCGCTGAAATACAGACCTTTGGCGAGGGGGTTTGGGTATCAGCATTCGCAACCGATCACGCTGCTGGCTTGCCGCTGTACCCCGGCACTCAACTCAAACCCTTCATCCAGCCACCCGGTCACGCCGCCGATCATCTCCTTGACCGGATAACCCAGGGCCGCCAGTTTCACCGCCGCCTTATTGGCGCCGTTGCAATGCGGCCCGGCGCAATACACCACAAACAGGCTGTTCTTCGGATAACCCGCCAGGCTTCCGGCGCTCAGCAAGCGCCCGGGAATGTTGATCGCTCCCGGTACATGCCCGCGTTCGAACGCCAGCGGACCACGAACATCCACCAGAATGAAATCGACTTCGCCAGCCTGCTGGCTGCCGTGGACGTCGGAACAATCGGTTTCGAAGGTCAGACGGTTGCTGAAATGCATCAGGGCGATGGCCGAGGGGGCGGCGGGAATTTCGCGAACCAGGCTGGTCATGGGCTGTACTCCAAATAAGCGGTGGGTGTGGGAGGACTTTATCCGCCAGCCATTTGCGGCTACAGTGGCGCACAAGACACTCACCGGGAACTTTCCGCCAAATGCACCCAACCCCAGGAACGGTCGCGATTCTGGCCTACGACGGCCTGTGCACGTTCGAGTTCGGCATCGCCGTGGAGATCTTCGGCCTGCCACGACCTGAATTCGATTTTCCGTGGTACGAGCATCGCATCGTCGCGGTCGATCAAGGTCCGATGCGTGCCATGGGCGGTATCCAGGTGCTGGCCGATGGCGGCATGGAAATGCTCGCCGATGCCCGCACCATCATCATTCCCGGTTGGCGCGACCGCAGCGCCGCGGTGCCGGCGGAACTGGTCGCCGCCCTGCGCCAGGCCCATGCCCGGGGGGCGCGGTTGCTGTCGATCTGCTCCGGTGTTTTCGTCCTCGCCGCCACCGGGTTGCTCGATGGACACGGAGCGACCACGCACTGGCGCTATACTTCGGAACTGGCCGAGCGCTTTCCCGGCATCCTGGTGGACCCGGACGTGCTGTATGTCGATTCCGGCCAATTGATCACCTCCGCCGGCAGCGCGGCAGGCATTGATGCCTGCCTGCACCTGGTGGCGCGGGATTTCGGCACCCAGGTGGCCAATTCCGTGGCGCGACGCCTGGTCATGTCGCCGCAACGCAGCGGTGGCCAGGCGCAATTCATACCGACGCCGGTCAGTCCTACACCGCGCAGCGATCTTTCCCGCGTCATGCAGTGGGCACGTGAGCGTTTGCACGAACCGCTGGAGGTACGCGACCTGGCCAGCGAAGCCGCCATGAGCGAACGCACCTTCCTGCGCCGCTTCACCGAAGCCAGCGGCCAGTCACCAAAAACCTGGTTGCAGCACGAACGCCTGGGCCGTGCCCGCGAACTGCTGGAAAGCAGCGACCAGAACACCGAGCAGATTGCCGAGCGTTGTGGTTATCGCTCGGTGGAAAGTTTTCGGGTGGCCTTTCGAACGGTGGTTGGCGTGCCGCCTTCGGTGTATCGGGAGCGGTTTGGGCGTGGGGGCAGTGCTGTTTCTTGATGTGCTCTCAGGGGCCCCTTCGCGAGCAGGCTCGCTCCCACATGAGCGGTGTGAACACTGGAGATTCACTGTGGGAGCGAGCCTGCTCGCGAAGACGTCAGCCCGGTCACCTCAATTCTCAAGGCTTGCGCAATAAATAGGTATCCATGATCCAGCCATTGGCCAGCCTTGCAGCCTTGCGCACCCGTTCGATTTCATCCGCGACATCCTTGAGCCTGCCGCTGATCAGGATTTCATCCGGCGTCCCCAGATAGGCCCCCCAGTAAATCTCGGTGTCCTGTTCCACCACCTGCCGGTAAGCATCCTGGGCATCGAGCATCACCACCAGGCTGTCGGCATCACTCACCTGCCCTGCCGCCAGACGCCGGCCGGTGGTGATTTCAACGGAGCGGCCAATCTGGTTGAGCGGCACCTTGTGTCGGGCCGCCAACGCCTGGACGCTGGTAATGCCGGGAATCACCTCGAACTCGAACCCACAGGTGCCCGAGGCCTGGATCGTCTGAAGGATGCGGATGGTGCTGTCGTACAGCGCAGGGTCGCCCCACACCAGAAAACCACCACACTGGCTGTCGGACAGTTCTTCGTTGATCAGCCGTTCGAAGGTCCGTTGTTTGGCCAGGTTCAAGTCGTCGACACTGGTCTTGTAGTCCACCTCACCGCGCTCACGCTCAGGACTGTGGGCTTCGACAAAACGGTAATCGTGGCCGGTGATGTAGCGTGAACAGATTTCACGGCGCAGATCGATGAGCGTGTCTTTGCTCCGGCCCTTGTCCATGAGAAAAAAAACATCGACCTGATTCAACGCCTTCACCGCTTGCATCGTGATGTAGTCGGGGTTGCCGGCACCGATCCCGATGACCAGGAGTTTTTTCATCACAGCAGGTCCTCGGGGTCGGTGCCCGGCAAGCGCAGTCGCCAGCGGCCATGGAAGCGCAACTCGACAGCCGAGAGAGGTTCGACGTCGATCAGGCTGGACGAAGCCCCCTGCAATACCTGCGTCAGCGCGGCGCGGATGACAAAGGGATGGGTAATGGCAACGATGGGCCCCGGGGTCGACTGCAGCGCTGTCAACCACGCGCCCACCCGCTCCTCCAGTTGCACCAGCGACTCACCACCGTGGGGCGCCGAAGCCGGGTCTTCCAGCCAATCCTGGAGCGCCTGGGCTTCAGTTTTTTGCAGCTCACCGATGCGCACACCGCTCCAGCGCCCGAAGTCGCAGTCCCTCAGTGCGTCGACAATCTCCGGCGCGCTGCCGAACAGTTCCGCGGTTTGCCGGGTGCGCAACTCCGGACCGCAGACAAGACGTGGAGAGCCCTTGAACGGGTTGCAACGGGAAAGCCTGAGCGCTTGCCAATCCATCTCCAGAGGTTCGTCCAGAGGAAAACGCGCCAATTTCTGTGCGACAGTTCGCGCATGGCAAATCAGGGTTAAACGGGTTGCCTGCACCAGTAATCACTCCAGGGATGGAAAGGAACAACGGCGTCAGGTAAGCGCCATCACGCAATTGTGCCGCAAGAAAGCAGGCCCGGGTGGTGTTTAATTTTCCTGCTCGAAACAGATTCCTACAGTCATTTCCTGCCAGACTTTCTGTCATGGCTGACCGCAACGCAGGCAATCACCTACAAGACTTTACGACATCGCCGTAGCCCTTTAGCACAGGCATTTCGCCCCTTTTTCGGGCACGAGCAGACCACGCGAAAATTCACTAGACAGGCAGTACGCGATGATCAAATACTCCTTTCAACGGACTGTTAAAACACTTGCCACGCTTATCCAGCAGGAGCCCGGATGCCTTTTTTCGAACACCCGATCAACGCGTCTGGCCAGGCATCGCCTGCGGCCGAACCACCCGTTCCTCGTTTAATGCGGTCCATCCCGGGAAACACCCGATAAGAAAAAGCGTGGCGCCTGACAACGTTCAGACGACCACCGATTTAATGTGTGGAAAAACCGACAGTGATAGTCAGGTTCGGCTCCAATCGCCGAATCGTTTGATACAGGAGTGTCTCCATGCTGGTCTTGCGTCCAGTCGAGTTGGCCGACCTGCCCCAGTTGCAGAGGCTCGCCCGTGAAAGCCTCGTGGGCGTCACGTCCCTGCCCGACGATAGCGAACGGTTACGTGGAAAAATCCTCGATTCCTGTGCCTCGTTCGAAAAGAACGTCGAGACTCATGGCCCGGAAAACTATTTTTTTGTACTCGAGGACCTGACGACAGGGCACCTGGCCGGCTGCTCGGAAATCCTCGCCACGGCGGGGTACAACGAGCCGTTTTACAGCCTGCGCAACCGGCACTTCACCAGTGCCTCGCGGGAACTGAACATCGAGCACGGCGTACCGGCCTTGTCGTTGTGTCACGACCTCAGTGGCCATACCTTGCTGCGGGGCTTCCATATCGATGCCGCGCGGGTGCGCAGTGCGCATTCCGAATTGCTGTCGCGGGCGCGCCTGCTGTTCATCGCCGCCCACGCCCGGCGTTTTTCCGACACGGTCATCACCGAGATCGTCGGCTACAGCAGCGATGAAGGCCACTCACCCTTTTGGGACGCCGTGGGCAAGCATTTCTTCGACTTGCCCTACGTCGAGGCCGAACGGCTTTGCGGCCTGCAGAGCCGCACCTTTCTCGCCGAGCTGATGCCGCAGTATCCGATCTACGTGCCCATGCTGAGCCAGGCGGCGCAGGACTGCATCGGCAGCATCCATCCCGATGGCCAGGAGGCCTTCGATATCCTCGAACGGGAAGGCTTCGAAACCAACAGCTACATCGATCTGTTCGATGGCGGCCCGACACTTTACGCGCGCACCTCGGGCATTCGCTCCATCGCCTACAGCCAGTGCGGCGTAACGCAGCCTGGCCCGGTGATCGATGCCCGTGGCTGTTTTCTGGTGAGCAACGATTCCTTGAAGGATTATCGGGCCATCGTCGTCGATCTTGATTACATCCCCGGGCAACCCGTGGGGCTGGACGCCGCCATGTGCGAGGCGCTGAAGGTGACCGAGGGCAGCCCCATCAGGCTGGTGGCCCTGTGAATATCCAGCAGATTCAACGCCCGAGTACACGCGCACAAGGAACCGCCGCATGATTGTCCGTCCGGTCCAGATCACCGACCTGCCCGCCCTGCTCACGCTGGTGCGTCAGGCCGTTCCGGGGCTTACCAGCCTGCCGGCCGACGAAGAGCGCCTGGCCCACCGGATTCGCTGGGCCCAACGCACCTTTGCCGGGCAGGTCGATCGGGCCGATGCCGATTACCTGTTCGTGCTTGAAGACGACGAGCAGCAAGTCGTGGGCGTCAGCGCCCTGACAGGTGGCATCGGTCTGCGTGAGCCCTGGTACAACTACCGGGTCGGACTGACGGTCAGCGCTTCGGCGGACCTGGGTATCCAGCGCCAGATCCCGACCCTGTTTCTGAGCAATGAATTGACCGGGCAATCGGAAGTCTGCTCGTTGTACCTGCGCCCCGACCAGCGCCAGGGCAGCAACGGCCGTTTGCTTTCCCTCGCACGCCTGGTGTTTGTGGCCGAGTTTGCCCAGTTGTTCGGCAACCGGCTCATCGCCGAATTACGCGGCAGCGCTGACGAACGAGGTGGCTCGCCGTTCTGGGACAGCCTTGGCCGGCACTTTTTCAAAATGGATTTCAGTCACGCCGATCACTTGTCCGGGTTGGGCAATAAATCCTTCATCGCCGAACTGATGCCGCGCCAGCCGCTGTACACCTGCCTGCTCACCGAACAGGCCCGGGCGGTGATCGGCAAGGCCCACCCCAATACCGAGCCGGCCCTGAAAATCCTCACCGCCGAAGGTTTTGCCCACAAGGGCTACATCGATATCTTCGATGGCGGACCGGTCATCGAAGCCCCGGTTTCCGGGATCCGTACCGTACGCGACAGCCAACCGCTGCTTCTGGCCATCGGCGCGCCGGACGATAAAGCGCCCCTCTGGCTGATCCACAATCGCCGACTGGAAAACTGCCGCATCACCTGCGCCCCGGCGCGCCAGGTGGGCAACAGCCTGGTGCTCGATCGCCTGACCGCCAAGCGCTTGCAGCTGCAACCCGGTGACTCGGTGCGAGCCGTACCGCTGCTTGACCAACGGCAACAGGCCGTGGCGGCGTGACTATCAGTTCGATCGCTGCGACGTCAATCGGCCTAACCCAGAAAATTCGTCATCATTCTCCCCCGGCGCGCGTGATAGCCTTTTATTTCTTCGGCGTTGACACTTTTGCTCAAGCCCTTCCATTCCATTGGTGGAACTCATATGTCCAGGCTTTCCCATCAAGATTTGCGCCGCAATTTTCGCCAACTGTTCGCCTCCGACACCTGCTACCACACGGCCTCGGTGTTCGACCCGATGTCGGCCCGCATCGCCGCCGACCTGGGCTTCGAAGTCGGGATTCTCGGGGGGTCGGTCGCTTCGCTGCAAGTGCTGGGCGCCCCCGACTTTGCCCTGATCACCCTCAGCGAATTCGCTGAGCAGGCCACCCGCATCGGCCGTGTCGCCCAGTTGCCGGTGATCGCCGACGCCGACCACGGCTACGGCAACGCACTCAACGTCATGCGCACCATCGTCGAACTCGAACGGGCCGGGGTCGCCGCGCTGACCATCGAAGACACCCTGCTGCCCGCGCAGTTTGGCCGCAAATCCACCGACCTGATCACGGTCGCCGAAGGCGTCGGCAAGATCCGCGCGGCGCTCGAAGCCCGCTGCGATTCGGAAATGGCAATCATCGCCCGCACCCACGCCGGGATTCTGCCGGTGCAGGAAATCATCAGCCGCACCCGGCAATACCAGAACGCCGGGGCCGACGGGATCTGCATGGTCGGTATCAAGGATTTTGACCATCTGGAGCAGATCGCCGAGCACCTGAGCGTGCCGCTGATGCTGGTGACCTACGGCAACCCGCTGCTGCGCGATGACAAGCGCCTGGCCGAACTGGGTGTGCGCGTGACCATCGACGGTCATGGCGCGTACTTCGCCGCGATCAAAGCGACCTACGACAGCCTGCGCGAGCAACGCCAGATCCTCACCCAGACATCGGACCTGAGCGCCACCGAGCTGACGCACACCTACACGCAACCCGAGGAATACATCCGCTTCGCGCAAGAGTTCATGAGCGTGAAGGAATGACGGTTTAAACCGACACATCGCCATCGCGAGCAGGCTCGCTCCCACAGGTGATCGCGGGTGTACGCAAATCATGTGTTCACCGAAAATCCTCTGTGGGAGCGAGCCTGCTCGCGATGAGGCCTTCACAGCCAGCATCCAGATCGCCAGACACGCCGCCATCGCGAGCAAGCTCGCGCCCACAATTGATCACTGATGTGCACAAATGATGTGCTCACCGCAAATCCTCTGTGGGAGCTTGCTCGCGATGAGGCCTCCACAGCCAACATCCAGATCGCCAGACACTCAGCCATCGCGAGCAGGCTCGCTCCCACAGGTGTTGCGGCGGACAATCACACCGAGTCGAGCAGTTCGCGATAGGGTTTCCCGTTACCGCAGCAGATCACCCGATTACGCCCGGTGGTCTTGGCTTCGTATAGCGCGTGATCGGCGTCATTGAGCCAAAGCGTCGCGTCGGCGTGGGCCGGGTTGAATGACGCCAGGCCAATGCTCAGGCTGACTTTCAGCGCCGGACTCTGCTCGTACCCCAAGGTGGCGAAACGATCGCGCAAGGCATCCATGACGGCGATGGCGCGGTTCAGGGGCAGGTCTGGAAGGATCACGCAGAACTCGTCACCGCCGTAGCGCCCTGCCACATCGGTCGCTCTCAGGTTCTGCTTGAGCATCTTGCTCAACTGACGCAGGACGATGTCGCCGGCAACATGGCCGTAGGTATCGTTGATGGTTTTGAAATGGTCGATGTCGATCAGGGCGATCGCCCCACCTTTTTGCTGGCGTTTGCAACGCTGGAACTCGATCTCCAGCTGGTCCTTCCAGGTGCCATGGTTCAGCAGGCCCGTCAGGCTGTCGGTGCGGCTCAGTGCCAGCAGTTCACGCTTCTGACAGCCGAGGGTATGGGCCTGGCGGAAGCAGATCCAGCCCAGCGCCAATGGATACAGGCACAGCAACGGCAAACAGGCATAGAGCTGCACCGCGCTGGTGGCAGGAATGAACGCCGGGGCGAAAATCAGCAGGCCAACGCCCACGCCCAGGATTTGCACGGCTGTTCCGGCCAGCAGGAAGCGCAAGCCGCCTATGGCCACGTTGTTCATGGCCATCATGGAAATGGTGGTCGCGCTGGGCAGTGGATTGAATTGCATCGCGGCAATCCAGAAGCCGCCGAGAAAAGCATCGATCAGCAGATTGCGGTGTTCGGCATGATAGGGCGTCCTGGCCCTGCGCGCCCATTGGTAAGCCAGATGCGGCCAGACCAGGCCATTGAACCACATGAATCCCCAGACCCAGGGCGCCGGATCGAGTGGATACATTGCCGCGCTCACACACACCAGCCCCAGGGCCAACCCCAGGATCCGTGATGTATAGAGCCTCCTGGCCAATGAAAGTCCCTTTCCTCCCGTTTTTGCCATAGGGCCTCTGTGCCACTCGACGGAATGTGATTACAGCCTGTGCCTGTGCGCTGGAGTCTATCAGGGCGAGATCAAATAGCCATCACCGACTGACAGGCTGAATATCGCGGCATCACGCTCACATAAAAGCAAAGGCCTCACCCCGGAAACAGCTATACATGAAAGAAGGGGTTGATCGATGACCATAAGAGGAGGCCCATGCAGACCTTTCAAGTATTGATCATCGGCAGCGGGTTTGGCGGCCAATGTGCAGCAATCAATTTGCTCAAGGCCGGCATCGCCGATTTCCGCCTGCTGGAGCGGCGGGATTTCTTCGGCGGCACCTGGTGCCAGAACACCTACCCCGGCGCGGCAGTCGACGTGCCCTCGCCGCTGTACTCCCTGTCTTTCGCCCCGTATCGCTGGACACAAATGTTCGCCGAACAGGCCGAACTGCACCGCTACACCCGCCACGTGGTAGAGCGCTTCGGCCTGCGGAACAAGGTGGAACTGGACGCCAATGTCGAACGCGTCGAATGGGACGACACCCACAAACGCTGGACGGTATACACCGCCGGCAAAGGCACGTTTTGCGCGCAGTTCCTGATCAACGCGACCGGGCCCCTGAGCCAACCGGTGGTCCCTCGCTTCGATGGACAGGAACGCTTCCAGGGCAGGACGTTCCACACCAACAACTGGGACCACAGCTACGACTATCGGCAAAAACGCGTGGCCATCGTCGGCAGCGGCGCCAGTGCGGCCCAGGTCATTCCGGCCATCGCCCCGGACGTCGAGCACTTGCATGTGTTCCAGCGCACGCCCCACTGGGTCTTGCCCCGGGCTGACCGCCGCTTTGGCCGTTTCCAGCGCTGGCTGCTGGGGTTCAAGCCGGCCTACAAGCTGTTGCGCTGGGGGATCTACTGGCAATTCGAAACCCGGGTGATTGCCTTCAAGTATTCGAAGCCGGCGGTACACATGGTCCAGCGCCAGGCCCTGCGCTTTCTGAAACGCCAGGTGCCGGACGCCGAGCTACGGCGCAAGCTGACGCCGGACTACACCATCGGCTGCAAACGGGTAATCCTGTCCAGCACCTTGTACCCGGCACTGGCGCGCGACAACGTGACACTGTACAGCCGCGAGCAAGGCATCGCATCCATCGACGAAACCGGCATCGTGACCCTGGACGGTCAGCACATAGAGCTGGACCTGATCGTCTGGTCCACCGGCTACGATGCCACCGACGGGGTGATTTCCTACCCGGTAACAGGCAAAAACGGCACCCGTCTCAAGGAGGTCTGGGCGCAGTATCCGCGGGCCTACCTCGGCACCGCCCTGCCCGACTTTCCCAACCTGTTCATCGTCACCGGGCCGAACACCGGCATCGGCCACACCTCGGCGCTGTTCATCATCGAATCCCAGATGAATTACATCCTCGACTGCATTCGCACCTTGAAGTCTCAAGGTTTACGCAGTATCGAGGTTCGCCATGAGGCGGAACGTACCTACACTGAAAAGATCCACCGGGAAATGGAACGCACCGTGTGGAAATCCGGTGGTTGCCACAGTTGGTATCAAAGCAAGAGCGGTCATGTGATTGCCATGTTTCCGGGATTCAGCTTCAGCTTTCATCGCTTGACCCGAGCGCTGAAACCCGCCGATCACATTTTGTCCTGAGCAGATAGAAGGGAGACGCGTGATGCTTTTGTTGTTCGTCGTTCTCGCAGTGTTCGTCGCCTGGAGCTGGCTGACCTACCCGGCCATCGGCTACTGGCTCTATGACTTGAGCATGGCGGCCGAGGCCAAGCTGTACCGGCTGCACAAGATCGTCGTGCCCATCCCCGAGATGACCGTCTCGACCTGGCAAGGCGGGCCGTACGAAGCCACCAGCAGTGTGCTGATGCTCCATGGCTTCAGCGCCGACAAGAACCTCTGGCTGCGTTTCGCCCGGCACTTTGTCGGCAGCCATCGAGTGATCATTCCGGACATCGCCGGCCATGGCGAAACCGGCTTCAAGGCGGGCGGAGGCTACGACATCCCGCTACAGGCCAAGCGCATGATCCAGCTGCTGGACGTGTGCGGCGTGGAGAAGGTCCATGTCATCGGCAACTCCATGGGCGGCTACATCGCGGCCTGGCTCGCGGCCACGTATCCGGAACGCATTGTGTCCGTGGCCCTGATCGACCCGGCCGGGGTCACCGCGCCCGAGCCCAGTGACCTTGAGCGGCATTTGGCCAAGGGCCATAACCCGTTTCTGATTCATTCGCGGGAAGAATTCCAGCGCTTCTACGCCATGACCATGGCTTCGCCGCCCTGGGTACCGAAACTGGTGCTCGATGCCGTCGCCCAGCGCTATGAACAGTCCCGCGAGGAACTGGAAGAAATCTTCCGCGAATTTCGCGCCAGCCCGCCGATGGAACCGCACCTGCCCGACATTGCCGCCCCGGCGCTGTTGCTGTGGGGGCGCAAGGACCGGTTGATCGACGTCAGTAGCGTGGCGGTCTGGAGCAAGGGCATCGCCGACCTGCGCGTGCATATCTGGGACGCCATCGGGCACATGCCCATGGTGGAAGCGCCCTACGGTTCGGCGCGCCTGTATCGCGAGTTTTTGGCATCGCTGCGTTCGGAGAGCCCACAGGATCAACGACTGCACTAGGCATGTAGTCGTTTAAAGAATGAAGTTCGTCAGAAACTTCGTTTGCCGGCGTTGCGCAAGGCTGCGATCTTTCGTCCATCCTTTACGTCACCGCGCCAGGAATCCTGTTCATGAACCACCCGAACTTCGTCAGCCCTGACCTGATCCGCCAACGCTTTTCCAAAGCGATGTCCGACATGTACCGCGAGGAAGTGCCGTTGTACGGCGCATTGATGGAACTGGTGGAACAGACCAACCGTCACGTGCTGGACAGCGATGGGCAAATCCTGCGGCAACTCACCAGCACCGGCGAAATCGAACGCCTGGACCTGGAACGTCATGGGGCGATCCGCGTCGGCACAGCTGGTGAACTGGCGACCCTCGCCCGCCTGTTCGCGGTGATGGGCATGCAACCGGTGGGTTACTACGACCTGACACCGGCCGGCGTGCCGGTGCATTCCACGGCATTTCGCGCAGTGCATGAAGCGTCGCTGCAGGTCAGCCCGTTCCGGGTGTTCACCTCGCTGTTGCGCCTGGAACTGATCGAAGATCTGGAGCTACGAGCGTTCGCCCAGTCGATGCTCGACCAGCGCTCGATCTTCACCCCCACGGCCCTCACGCTTATCGAACGCGCCGAATCCCGGGGTGGCCTGACCGAGCAGGAAGCCCAGGAATTCGTCGAACAGGCACTGGAAACGTTTCGCTGGCACCACAGCGCCACCGTCACCGCCGAACAGTATCGACAGCTCAGCGCCCAGCATCGCCTGATCGCCGACGTAGTGGCGTTCAAGGGCCCGCACATCAACCACCTGACACCGCGGACCCTGGACATCGACATCGTGCAGGCGCAGATGCCGGCCCATGGCATCACCCCCAAAGCGGTGATCGAAGGCCCGCCTCGCCGCCAGTGCCCGATCCTGCTGCGCCAGACCAGCTTCAAGGCCCTGGACGAGCCGATAGCCTTCACCGATCAAAGCGAGGCGCGCGGCAGCCACAGCGCCCGGTTTGGCGAGATCGAACAGCGCGGTGCCGCCCTCACGCCCAAAGGCCGTGCACTCTACGACCGCTTGCTCAATGCCGCGCGGGACGAACTCAAGGACTTCCCCAACGAAACCAACGCCGCGCGCTACAACGCCCTGATGGCGCAGCATTTCAGCGAGTTCCCTGACACCTGGGAAGGCATGCGCCAACAGGGCCTGGCCTACTTCCGCTACTTCGTGACGGAAAAAGGCCTCGCGGCGGGCGACCTGAAAAGCGCCGCACTGGAAGACCTGCTCGGAGGAGGCTACCTGCGGGTTGAACCACTGGTGTACGAAGACTTCCTGCCGGTCAGCGCGGCGGGGATCTTTCAGTCAAACCTGGGGGACGCGGCGCAAACCCGTTACGGCGCCCATGCCAATCAGCAGGCGTTCGAACAGGCCTTGGGGCGTTCGACGATCGATGAGTTGGAACTGTATGCCGAGAGCCAGCGGCGTTCGATCGAACAGTGTTTCGCCGCGCTGGCCGATGTTGCTCAAGTCAATAAAAAACATGACTGAATGATTTGTCACCACTCAATAAAAGCGGGCGACCTGCAGGCCGCCCGTTTTTATGTCCAAAACTTTCAATACAACAAATAAAGTGTTCGCCCAGTGCAATGGCCTCGGCAATCCATGCACTGGTAAAGAGCCCTGACACTGGGCGAACGGAAAGTATTTTAGTAGAAGCGAATTAATATGTCCGTACTGCAAAGATGAAATTTATCGACACAATGTTTAACAAAGATGTCGATTTAAATACTACGCAACACGGCATCTCAAACTCACCAGTTCGACCATTACGAGCGGATTACTCCTATACAAAACTTGTACAAAAATAATCAGCCCGTATAGAACCATTATTCGATATCAGTGCTGGCTGGTCACCGTCAATACATCGGTGTAAACCACGTTAACGCTTTGCCCGACTTTCAAGTCCTTGAGTTTGGCCTGAACTTCAGGTCGTTTGACGTCAACCGTCTTGGACTTGCCTTCCGGGTTTTCGAAAGTCACCTGGTTTTTCTTCAGGTCGATGTGGGTGATTTTCAGCTGCACTTTCACCTGGCGATAAGCTTCGCCGCCCGGGTTGGCGCTGCCTGGCGCTGCGCGAATTTCGCCAATGGCTTCGGCGGTGCCGGGCAGGCCTTTGTCGATATCGGTGTCGAGGTAGGCTGCAACGGCGCTGGTGACCGTGATGTCGACCGTATCGCCAGCCTTGAGGTTATCGAGGTTCTTCGCCTTGTCGGTCAATTGCACCGGGAACTCATTACCCTGCGGGCCTTTAAGAACCACGGAATGATTCGCGGCATCAACCGAAACGACTTTGGTGGAGATCTGATCGGCCACAACGACTTCGGACAACGGGATATCGGCGGCCACCGCGCCAAAACTGGCGGCAGACAGCAGGGTAGCGAGGGTGATGGCTTTGGTCAGTGCATGGCGTTTCATAGGCAGTACATTCCCTGTGATAGATGGCAACAGACGGCGTTGAAACCGGGCTCAACGCCATGTGTGCGAGTGAGCATAGACGCTGTTGAGCCAGTGGTCGCACCGAAAAGTGATTTTCGTAACGGGCGCGCCTAATACCCGGTCATTTCCAGATAGCCACTCCCTGCATGACTGCCAATGAGGCGCACCGGGCCTTCCCAATAAGGAATGCGCAAATCCATCCAGGCCTGGGGATTGAGCGCGGTAATGGCGATATCGAGGTGTCTGGCGGGGATTTTGATCGACCAGCGAATGGGCATCGCGCGCCCGGCAACCCGGGCGGTGTCTTGCGGCGTGAGGATGATGTCGCCGGCATGCAGCAATTGTGTCTGCCCCCGGGCGTCGATCCAGGTGCCGGTGAGGTAAGGCTCGCCGTCCTTTTGCCGCATGCGATACAGCATCACCTGCTCGCCACTGTCCAGGTGCAGGGAAAACCAGTCCCAACCGGTCTGGTTGCTCGTCAGGGGCTGGCTGCTCCATTCCCGGTCGAGCCAGGCCGGGCCACTGACCTGAAAGGTCTTGCCGTCGATTTCCAGGGTGCCGCTGGCCTGAAAAAACGGCTGGCTGTAGTAGTAAGAAGCCTGACCCTGTTCGGATTTCCGGCTGAAGCCCCGGTCTCCCTGAAGCACCAGCGGCCCTGTCGAGGTCAACCGCAGCCGGTAGTTGAAACGCCGGTCGCGAGCACTGAGTAGCACGTCAGCCAACGGGTCGTCGGCAGTCGTCTGGCTGCGCAATTGCCAGTCGTCGATCCACGCATTGAACGGCGCAGCGCTGACACCAGCCTGACCAACGCCACCACGAGCATAACGTTCGGCCGCGTGATGCGCCGTCGCCGACGTCACCGCCGCGTGGCCGAGCCAGATCGTCTGGTTCTGCCAGCCCACTACCTCGGGGCTGGCTTTCAACGCGCTGCGGAACAAGGTCCATTGCGCGCCGAACTCATTGCCCTGATCGTCCTTCAGGTTGGCCGTGATATACCACCATTCGATGCGAAAGCCGTCGTGCGGGCCGTGATCCGCCGGGAAGCTGAACACCCGACCGGGCACCACCGGGGTGAACGCAGCGGCCTGGTTGCCCAGCCCGGCAAAGCCCTTTTCGACCGGAGCCGGTTGATCGCAACCGCTCGCCAGCAGCGCCAGGAGCAACACACAGGTCTTAATCTTCATGGGCAAACGTCCGCAGCAGGTCCGCCGGTTGCGTGCGGTACAAACGGTACAAAGGCCAGGCCGAAGCCAGTAACGTCGCCACCAGCGCCAGCCCCATCAATTGCAACAGTTGCCATGGAAACACCCGCAACGGCAGGCGCCAGCCAAAGGCCTGCACATTGATCACCGTGTCCAGGCACCATGCCAGGGCGATGCCCAGCGGCAACGCCAGCACCAGGGTCAGTATCGCCAGCAGCCAGGTTTGCCCGAGGTTGAGCAACATCAGATGCCGACGCGTCACGCCCAGGGCCCACAGCGGCGCCAATTGCCCGAGACGGCTCTGGCTTTGGGTCAACAGGCTGATGAACAACGCTACCCCGGCCACGCACAACGTCAGGCTGTTGAGCGCGGCGGTGGCGGCGAAGGTGCGTTCGAAGACTTGAGTGGACCAGCCCTTGAGTCGCGCCTGATCGACGATGCGGCTGTCGTCCAGGGTAAAACGCGCCTGCAGTGCCGTGACGAACGCCGGGATCGACGCCGGTTCGATGCGCAGGTTGAAGCGGTTCGGTGTCAGCTGCGGCCAGCCGCGCATCAGATGGTGGATGTTCACCAGAATGTGGCCCTTGGGATTGCCGTAGTCCGCGTAGATCCCGACGATCCGCGGCGACCACGGGCCGGTGGGGGTCGGCAGCGTCAGGTGATCGCCCGGTTGCACGCGCAGGCGCCGGGCCAGTTGTTCGCTGAGCATCACCGCATCATCCTTGGCCAGGCGCTCCCAGGGGTTTTCACCCAAGGCTTCGAGCAGTGGCCAATGCCGGCGATAGGTCGGGTGGTCGATGATCCCCGACAGGTCCGTCGGCCAGCCCTGCAACTGGATCGAAACCTGCCAGTTGGGCAGCACCGCCGCCAGTTGCGGCTGCTGGTTGAGCCAGCCGTGAAGTTCCCTGGCCTGGGCCGGGTTCTGTGGGTTGAGGTAGAGCTCAGCCGTCAGCCGTTGTTCGAGCCAGTCGCTGAAGGTCTGGCGAAACCCCGCGGTCATGCTGCCGGCACCGATGTTCGCCGCCATGGCCAACAGCAGCGCCATCAAGGCCAGGCTCAACGCTGGCAGTTGCTGGCGGCAATCGGCGACAAACCACTGGCCTAGCACCGAGCGAGTGCGCTGCGAAACGAGACTGAGCAGAGAACTGAGCACCACCGGCAAGGCCAGCGCGGCACCGATCAACAGCGCAGCCATCAACACGAAACCACTGATCAGGCTGTCGCCGAAGATCAACGCCAGCGGCGCGATCACCCCGGCCGTTGCCGCCACCCAACCCTGGCGTCGCAACCAGCGTGCGTGGGCCTGATGCCAGGCCTGCGGGTCGGCCAGCGCCAGCAATGGCAAGCGCGCCGCCCGCAACAGGCTGTTGGCCCCGGCCAGCAATGCGCCGATCAGACTCAAGCCGAGACCACTGAACCACCACGACAGGCTGAGATTCAACTGCCCCGCCACTTCGGCGCCATACAAGCCACGCAGGCTGGCGGCGACATCCGGCAACAGCACGCCGGCCAGCAGGTAGCCGCTGACCACACCGGCCACACCGCCGATCAGGGCCAATCCAGCCAATTCCACGGCAAGACAAGCGATCAGCGTCCGCGCACTCACACCGCAGGCACGCAGGGTCCGCAGCAGGCTTCGCCGTTGCTCCAGCGCCAGCCCGATGGCGGCGTGCACGATAAACAGGCCGACCACGAACGACAGCACCCCCAAGGCGTCGAGGTTCAGGTGAAAGCTTTCGGTCAGGCGCGTCAGGTTGTTTTCTTCACCGGCGCGTTTGAGTTGCAACTGGCCCTTGAGCGGCTCCGGCAACGGTGCGGTGAAATCCTTCGGCAACAGCAGCCGCGACACTTGATCCGGCAACCCCAGAATCTGCTGGGCAAAACCGATGTCCACCAGCAGCACACCGGGCGCCATGTCGGCCTGTACATGCAGCGGCGGCAGTGCCTCGCCCGCCAGGTTCAGTGGCCGCTCACCTTCGCGCAAACCCAGTGCCTGCAAGGTCTGCGGCGATATCCAGGTGCTGCCCGGCAGACTGAAGAAGCCGACCACCTGTTCAATCGCCAGGGCCTGCCCGGCCACCGCCGCGCCCGCCGGCAGCGACACCGGCTCGATGCCCATCAACTGCAAGCGCTGCTCTTCGTGCCCCTTGAGCGTGACCCGGCCTTGCAGCACCGGTGACACCGGCCACCCTGCGCGCCGCAGGTCGATAAACCACTGCTGGGAGAACGTGCCGCCACCGGGCGCACCGAGGCTGGCCTGGGGTTCGCCGCCGATCAACTGACTGGCACGGGCATAGCTGTCGCGGGCCTGGCTGTTGAGTGCCTGGACGCCGGTCAACAGACCGGTGGCCAGCCACAACCCGGTCAGCACACTGAAAAACTGCACCGGGTGCTGTCGCCAGTGGCTGAGCAGCGCCCGCAGGGTTTCGCCAAAGATGCGCATGTCAGCGCTCGCCCACACCGGCCAGACGACCGCCGCTCAGCAATGCTTTTTCCGCCAGCCGCGCCGCCACGCCGGGACTGTGGGTGACCATCAACAGGCTGGTGGGGCTGTCGTCGAGCAATTCCAGCAGCAACTGCAACACCTCGGCGCCGGTGGTTTCATCGAGGCTGCCGGTGGGCTCGTCGGCCAGCAGCAATGGCGGGCGCGACGCCAGCGCCCGGCCCAGCGCGACCCGTTGCTGCTGACCGCCGGACAGTTGCTCCGGGTAGCGCCGCAACAGCTCGCCCAGGCCCAGGCGTTGCACCAGATGCGCCTGCCAGCGTGGGTCATGACGCCCCGCCAGCCGCGCCTGAATCGCCAGGTTGTCTTCGACCCGCAGGCTGCCGATCAGGTTGAATTGCTGGAACACCAGGCCGATTTCCGTACGACGCCAGTTCGCCAGTTGCCCTTCATTCATCTGTTCCAGGCGATGTTCGCCACTGCGGATGCTGCCGCGATCGACCTTGTCCAGTCCGGCGATCAGGTGCAGCAAGGTGCTTTTGCCACTGCCCGACTCGCCCATCAGCGCCAGGCTGCTGCCGGGCCTGAGCGTCAGGTCGACGCCTTGCAGCACCGGCAGCGGTCCCTGCGGGGTGGCGTAGCTTTTGAAAACGCCATGGACTTCAAGCATGGGTCAACCTGCTGGATTGGCATGGCCCAAGGATAGCGGCCCTGAATGGTTTTTGTCCGCTGACGCTCATCGTCCTGCCCGACCATCGCCTTACTCTCGAAGCTGGTCTGACCATAACGATAAAAAACGGAGACGCCATGCCTCGTTTCACCTTGAGCCCTCGTGGGCTGCTCGCTTGCCTGATCGCTGCCTGCCTTGCGCAATCGGTGGTCGCCGCCGACGCACCGGTCGCGGCCAGCCCGCAAACCACAGCCAGTAACGCCGCCGTGCTGCAACAACTGCCCTTCACCGACCGCACCGACTACGAGTCGGTCACCAAGGGTCTGATCGCGCCATTCAAGGGCCAGGTCAAGGACGCCTCGGGCAAGGTCATCTGGGATATCCAGGCCTATGACTTCCTCGCCAAGGATAAAGCCCCGGAGTCGGTCAACCCGAGCCTTTGGCGCCTGGCCCAGCTCAGCGCCCATGCCGGATTGTTCGAAGTCAGCCCACGGCTGTATCAAGTGCGCGGCCTTGATCTCGCCAACATGACCATCATCGAAGGCGACGACGGACTGATCATCATCGACCCGCTGACCATGGCCGAAACCGCCAGGGCGGCGCTGGACCTGTACTACCAGAACCGTCCGCACAAACCGGTGGTGGCGGTGATCTACAGCCACACCCACGTCGACCACTTCGGTGGCGTGCGCGGGGTCATCGACGAAGCCGACGTCAAGGCCGGCAAGGTCAAGGTGTTCGCCCCCGCCGGGTTCATGGAACACGTGATGAGCGAGAACGTCTACGCCGGCAACGCCATGAGCCGCCGCGCGCAGTTCCAGTTCGGCAGCCTTTTGCCTCGCGGCGAAAAAGGCCAGGTCGATGCCGGCCTGGGCAAGAGCACGCCGAGCGGCGGCACCGTCACCCTGATCCCGCCCACCGACCTGATCGACAAGGAACTGGAAACACGCACCATCGCCGGCCTCGACGTGGAGTTCCAGTTGACCCCGGGCACCGAGGCGCCGGCGGAGATGAACCTGTACCTGCCGCAGTTGCGCGCCTTGTGCATGGCGGAAAACGCCACGCAAATGATGCATAACATCCTCACCCCCCGCGGCGCACAAGTGCGCGACGCCAAGGCCTGGGCCGAGTACCTGGACGGCAGCCTGGCGCGTTACGGCGACAAGAGCGACGTGTTGTTCGCCCAGCACAACTGGCCGACCTGGGGCGGTGAACGCATCCGCACCTTCCTCGCCGACCAGCGCGACATGTACGCCTTCCTCAACGACCGCACCCTGCACTTGCTGAATCAGGGCCTGACGTCGCTGGAAATCGCCGACTCGATTAAGAAACTGCCCGGCAGCCTGGACCAGAAGTGGTACACCCGCGGCTACTACGGCTCACTGAGCTTCAACACCCGGGCGGTGTATCAGCGCTACATGGGTTTCTATGACGGTAACCCGGCCAACCTCAATCCGCTACCGCCGGTGGAAGCGGCCAAGCGTTCGGTCGAAGCCATGGGCGGCGAAGCGGCGGTGCTGGGGAAAATGCAAGCGGCGATGGCCAAGGGCGAATACCGCTGGGCCGCGCAACTGGGCAATCAGGTGTTGTTCGCCAACCCGGACAACGGCGACGCCCGCAAAGCCCAGGCCCAGGCGCTGGAGCAAATGGGCTATCAAAGTGAGAACGCCACCTGGCGCAACATGTACCTGACCGGTGCCATGGAACTGCGCAATGGCGTGCCACCCAATGCGGGCACTTCGGTATCGGTGGACATGGTGCGGGCGATGAGCCCACAGATGTTCTTCGACTTCCTGGCGGTGCGCCTGGACAGTGAAAAGGCCGTAGGCCATGACCTGACCCTGAACTGGACCTTCGATGACCTGAACAAGGACTTCAACCTGACCCTGCGCAATGGCGTGCTGACCCACCGCGCCGGACTCAATGCCCAGGCGGACGCCAGCGTGACCATGACCAAGACCACCCTGGAACAGATCAGCCTCAAGCAACTGGATATCCCGACGGCGATGCAGAAAGGCCTGATCACGCTGCAGGGCAATGGCAAGAAGCTTGGGGAGTTGATGAGCAGCCTCGATACCTTTGCGCCGCAGTTCAATATCGTGACGCCTTGACCGGATGACGCGGGAAACCGCGTCGCCTTCATCGCGAGCAGGCTCGCTCCCACACTGGATCGGTGTCATTCACAAATGCTGTGAACAACCCGGTTCCCCTGTGGGAGCGAGCTTGCTCGCGATGGCTTTGTGTCAGGCGATGATTGTTTTGTGAGTGTACATATCCGTTACCGCAGAAACGGATATGTACTCAATCAAAATTACAAACCAAGGCGAAACTGCTTGGGCGTAATCCCGAACTGCTTGCGAAACGCCCGAATGAAATTACTCGGCTGCCGATACCCCAACCGCTCGGCAATCCGCTCGATCGGCTGATCCCCCGCCGTCAACCAATGCCGCGCCATCTCCAGGCTGTCACTGCGGGTATTCTGCACCGCCGCAGTCTGCCAATGCCGCAACATGCTCTGATGCAAAAACCCATTGGCCCCCAGCAGAGGCTCATCAAGACTGGCCGCCGGCAGGCTCAGACACGGATGTGAACCCGAAAGCACCTCGACACCTGCGCTACGCAACCACTGCCCGGCAGCCTGTTGCGGCGTCAGTTGGACCGCGACGAACACCTCGGCCGGCGCTCGCCCCAAACGTCGGGCGATGTTGCGCACCAACGTCAGGGTCGCGGCATCAAGGCCGAAAAAATGCGGCTGCCGGTCAACGCTGCGCAGGTGCAAGCGGGCCTGCCCGTCACCCTCCTCCAGTTCCGCCACGACGTAATTCGTCACCTGTGGCAGGAAATCGGTGAAACACGTCAGGCTCGCACGCAGGGTCGCGGCGGAGTCCAGCAGAATGTTCAAACCCCGCAACGTAGTGGTCGCCATGCCGTTGACCAGATCACAGCCAAACGACACCCCGGCGCCCGCACGCTCGCATTCACTCCACAGGCGTTCGACCAGGTGCACGGGCACATGCAGGTCCTGCCCTTCGATCAACGACAGGCAGATCCCGGCCCGTTCCAGCAGTTGGTCCTGGCACAGTCCGGACTGCCGGGCATGGCTGAGAATGGTGCGGGTGAAAGCGCTGGAAATGAACGGTTGGCTGGTCATGGCAAGTTACGGCGAGAAGACAGGCGTGTACTTATGCCAGCCTCTGTGCTATCGATCCAATGCATTAAAAGCATCCACAGAATGCAGGAGACGCATGATGGACCTACGACAACTCCGCCACCTTGTCGCCCTGGCCGATTACCGCAACTTCGGCCGCGCCGCCGAGGCGATCAACCTCAGCCAGCCCGCCTTCAGTCGCAGCATCCAGACCCTGGAGCGTGACCTCGACTGCGCGCTGGTAGAACGCAGCAGTCGCGAATTCCGCCTGACCGGCCAGGGTGAACTGGTACTGCAACACGCCCGGCGCCTGCTCGCCGGCAGCCAGGCCTTGCACAACGAACTGACGCAATACAACGGTCTGACCGGTGGCGAGTTGCACTTCGGCTGCGGCCCTTACCCGGCCCAGGTGCTGGTGCCCGAGGCGCTGGCGGAATTCATCCTGGCCCATCCGGCGATCCGCATCAGTTTCCACCAGGGCGACTGGGAGCAACTGGCGGTCTGGCTTCGTGAGCAGCAGATTGAATTCCTCGTGGCCGACGCACGGTACTTCACCGACGACCCGCAATATCAGGTACAGCTGTTGCGCCCTCGTCGCGGGCGGTTCTTTTGCCGTGTCGGTCATCCCTTGGTGCAACAGCAGAACCTGTGCCTGCGTGCCCTGCTCGACTACGCGGTGGTCGGCACGCGAATACCGCCGATGATCCGCAAGATCCTCGCCGACGTGCAGGGCCAAGCGGACTTCAACCCGAGCGTGGAATGCGCGCAATTCGATGCGATCCGCCGCGTGGTGATGCGTTCCGACGCGGTAGGCATCGCCACCGTGGAGGCCTTGGCCGAACTGGTCGACCAGGGTCTGATCCGCCTGCTGGAGTTTGCCGATGTGCCCAAGGAGGATCCCGGCCTGCAATTGCACTACGGCATCGTCAGCCGTGCCGGGCATTCCCTGACACCGGCCGCGCTGGCGATGGTCGATGCGGTGCTGTCGGTTGACCGACGCTTGCTGGCGTCGAACTAAGGTCTGCCTGCAACGCTGCAATCCTTGTGGGAGCGAGCCTGCTCGCGAAGGGGCCGTGTCAGTCACAATCAATGTTGAATGACACACCGCTTTCGCGAGCAGGCTCGCTCCCACAAGGGGACGGCGTTGCATCCAGATCACGCACGCCGCGCCAGTGCCTGCAATGCCCGGGGTTCACCGAGGGCGCGCAGCAGGCACTGCACCGCCTCCTCGCGGCTGCGTTCGAAGCGATAGCGCGACTCGATGTACAGCGCCAATTTCAATTCCACCGGCTCGTCCATGGGCAGCGGCACGTATTGCAGGCCCAGCACGTTGGCGACCCGGCTTGGCAGGCTGATGCCGAACGGCTGGCGATCGACGATGAGTTTCGCGGCCAGGGTGCTTTGGGTGCTCATCGCCACATTCCGGCGCAGTCCTTTCAAGCCAAGCTGCAAGTCCACCGGGCTGAGCCCGTCGCGGCGGCTCGACACCTGGATCTGCGGCTGTTCCGTGGCGTAAATCAAGCATGGTCTTGCTCCGGCAAATCGCTTAACGTCGGGCAGCCTAACCCGTGTTGCGGAACAAGCTGTGAGCCCTACATGACAAAAAGCGATCAGCCACTGCGCGATCAATCGATACCCAATGCGTTCTACGCGCCGACCCTGCTGCCGGCCATCGAAGAGTTGCTGGCCCGTGGCGTGGACCGGGACAGCATCGAAGACCTGTTTCGTCGCAGCCTGTTCGAGTTGCGCACGCCATTCATGCGCATTCCGCTGTTCATGTCGCGGCGCTTCTGGGCGTTTGCCCTGGAGCAGACCGGCGACCCGCTGATCGGCCTGGCGGCCGGCCGGCGTTTCGTTTCCACCGCCACCAATGGCCTGACGTATCTGTTCGACGTGGCCGATTCACTGGACAGCGCCTGCCAGTATTTCGTGCGCTTCTTTCCGTTTTTCAACGGACATTTCCAGGCCCGGATCGTGCGCGGCGACGACAGCGTCGAATTGCACCTGCTCGACTGCGGCAGTGTGAAAACCCACGCAGCAACCACCGATTACATCCTCATCAGCCTGTGCAGCATGTTGCGGCGCAAATTCCTCGCCAGTGGCCTGGGGCGTGATCCGATTCTGGGCGTCGGGCTGGCCGGTGCTTGCACGGCCAATGCGCAGGAACATCAACACGCCTTTCGCGCGCCGGTGCAATGGGGGCAGGCGCAGCACTCGATCCGCCTCGATCCACAGCTGTTCCTCATCCCGCTGACGCCGGGCAATCATGCACTGGAACACACGCTGATCGAGTTGCTGGAGCAAACCCGACGCAACAGCGAACCGACCTTGCTGGAGCAAGTCTGCGACCATTTGATCGCTGACCTCGCCGAGGCCAACTGGCAGCAATTCTGTACCACCCAGCACTTGCTCGAGCGCACCGCCGCCCGACGCTTGAAGGCCTTGGGCTGGAGTTTTTCAGAGTTGCTCGACGAGTACCGCCGCTACCGGGCCGAAGACTTTTTGCAGGGGACAGACCTGGAGCTGGTGGAGATTTCCGACCGCCTGGGCTACAGCGATGTGCAAAGTTTCAACCGTGCCTGCCTGCGGTGGCTGGGGTGCGCGCCGGGCGCCTGGCGAACCCGGCAAGGTCAATGAAAAACCACGCTCGTGCGCCACGGGTGCCTTTGGTTTTTGCGTCCCCCCCTTCTTGTCGTGTGCAAGAACGTAGTACGACACCGAACACCCGTGGGAGCGAGCCTGCTCGCGATAGGGCCAGCAGGACACGCACACTATCGAGT
Source organism: Pseudomonas sp. IT-P74 (assembly GCF_949768175.1). Taxonomy (NCBI): domain Bacteria; kingdom Pseudomonadati; phylum Pseudomonadota; class Gammaproteobacteria; order Pseudomonadales; family Pseudomonadaceae; genus Pseudomonas; species Pseudomonas sp. IT-P74. The sequence continues at coordinate 189,367 of NZ_CATKQD010000002.1, forward strand.
TCAGTACATCAGCCCTTCACCACCACCCACGTAAAACACAACGGCAACTGCGCCACCTGCTGTTGATAGCGGTCATAGAGTTCTTCGCGGTTGGAGTGCGGGTATTCCCTGAAGTGACGGATCTGCAGCCCTGCTGCAATGGCCGCGCTGAAGAGGTCGCCCAGGGTATGGACGAACCAGTAGGACGGCGCGGCCGGCTGTTCGATCTTGCCTTCGTAGACGATCGGTTCGTGTTGCACGAACGGTTCGCGGCGGAAGTATGAGCTGGCCGGGCGATAAGGATCGGCGGCCTCGGGGTCGAACATTTCCAGGAACGGGTGGGTTTCGTACACCACCAGCGCGCCACCCGGCTTCAGCGTGCGCGCCGCATGGCGGAAGAATTCGCCGATGTCCGGCATCCAGTTCAAGACCCCGATGGTGATCAGCGCCAGGTCAAAGCGCTCCTGCAATCGGGCAGGCAAGTGGTGGATGTCCGCCTCGATGAATTGCGGCGCGTGGGGCGAGCGGGACGCCAGTTCCCGTGCCTGCCCGAGAAAGGCTTCAGACTGGTCGACGCCCACCACGCTACGCGCGCCCAGGGCGAACAACGACAGGCTTTCACGGCCGTTGTTGCAGCCCAGTTGCACCACGTCCTTGCCATCGACGCCTGTCTGGGTCAGCAAAGCGGTCAGGGTGTCGTCCAGGCAGGAAAAATCCGCGCGCGCCACGCCCTTCAACAAGGCTTGCCATTCGCTGGAGTCCTTGTGGTGACGGGCGGAGTCATTCCAGGCCTCGCGGTTACTGGCGATGGCTTGTTCTTTTGTCGGCATTTCCATTGCACGCTCCAGGGTCCGGGTCGTCGATTTGACCGGCCGGAGTCTAGATCAACCTCATCCTGGCAGGTGTTGCGAACTTGTAATCCGCGCAGCACCGACGGCTGTCCACGGCGCCAGCTATAGTTAAAGACCTTGGGGAGAATGTGGTTAAACCGATCTAGCAGGTGTTGCCATGAAAAAGTCCGACCTGACGCTGTTGCTCGCCGTCTGCCTGGGTGCAACCGCTGTCGTCCACGCCGACGACATGCCAAACACCACCAACTACAGCAGCGAATTCAACTATTACGGCGCCGACCAACCCTTCGCGCACCCCGTACCACCGTCCATGAACATCATACCGCCAGGCTCGTACATCCCGACCGCACCCGGGGAATTCATCCCGGTTTCCAGTGAGCACGTGTTCTCGGACTCGCGCCTGCCGACAGTGGCCGACGCCACGGTTCGGGTGTTTATCCGCTCCTACGATCCGGAGCGTGGCGTATACGTGAACCAGGAAGTCGAGAACCCCGGCTGCGTGATGTCCTGCCTGAGGCAGGGCCCGGTATTGCAGTGAACCAGGGGGCATTCTCATTGGTTTCCCCACCGGTAGGGAAACCCATTGAGAACGCCCCCTACCACTGGCGCTTGTCCGGACGGGAGAGGCCGAGTTTTTCGATCCGGTAGCGCAACATGTCACGGCTCAGGCCCAGCAGGCGTGCCGATTTGGTGACGTTCCAGTCGGTCTTGTCGAGCATCTTGCGCACCATGTCGCGCTCCACTTCCGGCAGGTTCATGGATTCACTGCCGTTGTAGGACGGACGCGGTTCGCTGAGATTTGGCGGCTCGTGATGAAACACCGCTGGCTCATCCATGAGGCTCAGACAGACGTTCAACTGATGGACGGCGATGGTGTCGCTTTGTGCCAGCAAAACGGTTTGCTCCAGCATGTTGCGCAACTCGCGCACGTTGCCCGGCCAGCTGTAGCTGAGCAGCAATTCTTCGGCCTGGTCGCTGAAATGCAGGTTCGGTTTGCCGTAACGCTTGCCGTGTAGCGCCAGGAAGTGCCGGGCCAGCAGCAGGATATCGGCGCCACGGGCATACAGGCGCGGCACCTTTATGGAAATGATGCGCAGGCGGAAAAACAGGTCGCGACGGAACTTGCCTTGCTGGACCATCTGTTCGAGGTTGCAGTTGGTAGCGCTGATCACCCGCAGATTGACCTTGCGCTCCTTCACCGAACCGACCCGGCGAATGGTCCGGTCTTCCAGCAACTTCAGCAGCTTGGCTTGCAGCAGCAGGTCCATTTCACCGATTTCATCGAGGAACAGCGTGCCACCGTCGGCCGCTTCCACCAGCCCCATGCGACGATCCTTGGCGTCGGTGAAGGCGCCCTTCTCGTGGCCGAACAGTTCCGACTCCACCAGATTGGACGGGATCGAAGCACAGTTGAATTCAATGAACGGGCCTTTGGCGCGCGGGCCGTCGAAGTGCAAGGCCCGCGCCACCAGTTCCTTGCCGGTGCCCGTCTCGCCTTCCACCAGGACCGGCGGCAGATCGCTGTTGGCCATCCGCCGTTCGGCGTCGAGCAACTGACTGATGGTGCCCTTGAGGTACGCCATTGGTGCCGACTCGCCAATCAGTGCCTGCACCCCCGACTTCTGGGCTTCGCGCTCCTGGTAAAACGACAGCGTGCGCTCCATGCGGTCGGTGGCCAGGGCCTTGTCCAGCAACTGCTTGAGCTCTGGCAGGGCCACGGGTTTGGTGACGTAGTGAAAAGCGCCCTCTTTCATCGCCACCACGGCGTCTTCGACGTTGCCGTAGCCGGTCATCATGATCACTTTCAGATCCGGCGCGCTGATGCGCAGCTTCTGGATCAGGTCGTGACCACTCATGCCCGGCAACGAGTTGTCGGTCAGTACCACGTCAGGCGCGAAAGAACCCAATTGCTCCAGTGCATCTTCAGCCGAGTGGCAGACGGTGACCTCGAAGTCCTTGCGCTCCAGGTAAGTCTGAATATTCTCAGCGAGAATTTCGTCATCCTCGACCAGCAGAATGCTGTGCTCCATATGCCCCTCCCGTTGCCACTTTGAAATTGAGACAAACACGGGTTCCTTCCTGCTCCCGACTGGTCAGTTCGACCGAACCGTCAAAACGCTCCATGATTCTTTTGACCAAGGCCAGGCCTACACCCAATCCACCTTGTTTGGTGGTGAAAAACGGCTTGAAGACCATTTGCTGCTGTTGTTTGGACATGCCCTTGCCGGTGTCGGTCAATGTCATGCTCACGTCGCCGGACACCGAGGAATCGATCTCGATCGTCAGCACGCCGCCCTTGGGCATTGCTTCCAGTGCATTGGCGAACAGGCTGTTGAGTATTTGCGTAAGCAACACTTGTTGACTGACAACCGGTGGCACGCTGACAGGGGAAAATCGCACTTCGACGTCCGATCGCTTGATCAGGGACTCAAAGGCACTCAGGGTGTCTTCGAGGGCCAGCACCAGGTCGACCGTTTCACAATCGTCATTCATCGGTCGCAACGACACCAGCAATTCACGGACCCAACGCGACATGCGGTCGACCTGATTGATGATGTCGCCGATGTTTTTCTGCGCGGTCTGGCTGGCGATGTCCTGGGCCAGTTCGGCGCTGGAACGGATATTGGCCAGCGGGTTGCGCAAGCTGTGGGCCACCGCCGAGGACATCTCGCCAAGGGCGACAAAGGTCTCGTTGGCGATCAGTTGTTTCTGCTGGCTCTGCAACAGCGTCGCCGCCCGGCGCACGATCCAGAACAGCCCCAGGTAAATGGCCGCCCCGCCGATCAGCGTGGCCAGCCAGATCGCCTTGAAGCCGCGCTGGATGCGTTCCACAAGATCCAGCGGCTCCTTATAGATTTCCACCATGGCAACCACTTTGCTCCTGTCGGCGTTGAACATCGGAATGTAGTTCTCGACGAACAAATACTCCGGTTCGCGAAGCAGGCGCTGCTCGGGACGCTCCTCATCGATTTCGTGGTAGCTGGTGGACACCGGCGATTTCATTTCGAAGGACTCGTCCAGCTCAAAGTCATCTTCGATGCGCACGCCAATCAAATCGGTGTTGGTCGACCAGACCACGGTGCGGTCCAGGGCGTACACCGTCGCCAGCAGGATGTCCGGCAGATGCCTCACATGGTCGAGAAACTCAACCCGCGCGGCGGCCCGGGATTCTGGGTTGACGTCGGAGTCGGCATGGTCCATGCGTGGGTCGAGCATTTCACCCATGGTTCGGCCCGGGGCAATTCCGGCATGCCGGATTTCGGCCTCGCCAATGGACTGGATGAACTGCGCGGTCAACATCGAATCACGCTCGATACTTTCATCGACCACAAAGCGCGTGGAGATGTAACCCAGCCCCAGCGCCACCGCGGCAATGATGAAAAAGCTTGCCAGGGAAAACCAGCGCAGCAAGTTGAACTGCGGCCGCCAACCCCTGCGTTGAGCTACCGGAGCCTGCGGCGCAGCTACTTTTTGCTGTTCGAGTATCTGCATGGCTGTGTCCTGGGTGCTTGAAATCGAGCCTGTTCAGCCGTTTTCAGAATCAGTGTAGGTGGCATTGATAGCCATTGGCTGGCCCGCGTAATTTTTTTGACACTATTGCACCCGGGGTGTCTCGGGTTGCGCGACCGAATGACGTTATTCAGGCTCCTCGTTACCACTGACCAATGGCGCCGCTGGCGGATGCTGACGGTCGGTTTCTTCTTTCAGGAAATCGATGATGGACTGGGCGGAATGCGGATCCAGCCGCAAGTTGGGCATCGAGATCCTGTTGTAGCGCTCGAACAGTTCCATCGCGATCGGGTCCTTTTCCGCGAGCATGCGGTCAGGTTCGCGGATCCAGCGGCTGAGCCAGGCCGGATCGCGCTGATAGGTCACGCCGATGAGGTCCGGGCCGATGCTGCGCAGGCCGATGCCCTGCCCGTCCAGAGGACCGAGACTGTGGCAGGACGCGCAGCGGGTGCGAAACAGCTCTTCGCCATTGCTCGGCGGGCGAATTTCCGGTGCATCGGCATAGCTTTCTTCCACGCTGGGCTGTTTCCAGTTATGCAGGGTATTGGCCAGTTGATCGGCCAGAATCCACGGATTTTCGAAGGGCGAGGATTTCATCCAGCGGCCCGTTGCCTGGTTGCCGACGATCAGGCTCAGGTTGTGGTCCTTGTTGCGCCCGTTATCGACGCCGTCGATGAACAGCCCCAGTTTTTTGCGCAGGTCGGTGACGTCGGCGAATTCCCCGGTGAGGAATTTCCACCCGGGCCCGACCTGGAAGCGTTGCGCGTAGGCCTTGAGCACCTCGGGGGTGTCACTCAAGGGGTCGATGCTGATGGAGTAGAAGAAGATGTCCTTGCCGACCCGATCCCCCAGCAGTTTCTGGACTTGGCGCAGGCGCGCGGTTTCCAGAGGGCAGGAGTCGCTGCACGAGGTGAAGATGAAGTTGATCACCACCACCTTGTCTTTGATCAAGTCATCGAAAAAACGCAGCTGCTGTCCGTCCTGGTCGGTCAGCAGAGTGTTGGGGAAATAGTTGCCACCCCACGGGGTGTCGGCTTCAACGACAGCGGAATCGACAGTGGATGCCGGAGCAGGTGCGGGCATCGACGTCGGCTGGCTGGCGACCAGCAGCTGGCTGGCCAGCAAACCGGTCACCAGCATCAGCACCAGGTGCATGCCCAAGGCTCGTGAGCGTGGTGAATGCATCTCTTTTTTTTCCATCACCAGCCGCCTCGATGTGGTGAAGGGAGGGTGATTGTGGTTTTGCAAGGACCTCGCCAATCATGTGTTTTTTTATAAAAAACGTACTAACACTCGACAAAACAATGACTTATCAAAATCAATGGGCGATGACCGGGGAAGTGACCGGGGATTGACCCCCGTTATTGGGGGTAGCCCATCCCCGTTTTCAGGGAGCCAGAACAAACGACAGACGCACCGTGGTGCCCTCGCCTTCAAGGCTTTCGAGGGTCACCGCACCGCCAAATCGCTCCATGATCCGCTTGACCAGCACCAGCCCGACTCCCAGCCCGCCCTGCTTGGTGGTGAAGAACGGCCGGAAGGCCATGGTGCGCTGTTCTTCGCTCATGCCTTTGCCGGTATCGCTCACCCTCACGCTGATGCGCTGGGCATCGCGCGGTTCGATCCGGATGGTCAGGGTGCCGCCGCCGTCCATGGCTTCCACCGCATTGGACAGCAGGCTGTTGAGGATCTGGGTCAGTTGCACATGCTGGCTCAGCACCATGGGCGTCTGGTCCGGCTCGAACACCACCTTGACCTTGGCCCTGCTGATCTGATGCTCGTAAGCCATCAGGCTGTCATGCAGGGCTGCCACCAGGTTCACCGGTTCCGCCTCGTCATTGAGCGGTCGCAGGGACTGGAGCAATTCCCGTACCCATGTCGACATGCGATCGACCTGACCAATGATGTCGTTGATGTTCCCGTGCGCCGGACCGCTGTCGAACTCTATCGCCAGTTCGGCGCTTGAACGGATGTTCGCCAACGGATTGCGCAGACTGTGGGCGACCGCCGAGGACACCTCCCCCAGCGCCACAAAGGTTTCGTTGGTGATCAGTTGCTTCTGCTGCGTCGCCAGCAGGATCGCCGCCCGCCGCACGATCCAGTACAGCCCCAGGTAAACCAGACCGCCGCCCAGGGCGGTTGCCAGCCAGATCAGCACCAGGCCGCGCTCCATGCGGTTGATCAGGTCCTGCGGTTCCTTGTAGATCTCGACCATTGCCGTGACGGTGCTGCCATCGGCGTCGAACAGGGGAATGTAGTTTTCGATGAAGGTGTATCTGGGTGGTTCCAGGAACTTCTGCTCCATGCGGGTTTTGTCCACATCGTGATAACTGGTCGACACGGAAATTTTCGAGTTGAATGCCCGATCGAGGTCTTCATCGCCATGGATCGTAGTGCCCATCAAGGCCGGGTTGGTCGACCAGATCACCATGCGGTCGGGGGCATAGATGTTGGCCAGGATCACGTCCGGCAAATTTGCGATATGGTCGAGGAAATCATCACGGGCACTGGCACGGGACAGCGGGTCGACGTCAGGAAAGTCCTTGTCTTTGCGTGGGTCGAGCAACTCGCCCATGGTCCGGACGTTGGGAATCGACACTTGGCGCACCTCGGTCGAGGCAATCGCCTGTATGAATTGTGAGGTCAGTAGCGCATCGCGCTGCACGCTTTCGGTAATCACGAACCGCGAGGACACCGCCCCCAGCGCCACCGCCACCGTGCCGATTACCACCATGCTGATCAGCGAAAACCAGCGCAGCAGATTGAACGGCTCCTTGCGCGTGTTCAAGCGAACTTCGCTGTCGGTCGCAAGTACTTTGGCGATTGTGTTCATGGACACGGTTCCCGGAAACCCCCTCTAGGTTTATAGCCCACTCAGGGCCGTTTGCCCGAACCTGGGGACTGCGATACTCCACCCGCCCCGCGGCCCCGCCCCCCCCAAAGTAGGGTACAGCTGCCCGCGTCATAACTTCCCGATCTGCCGCCAGCAACTGCGCCAACGCCTTTACTGCGGGCTTCTCACGGGCGTTTTCGCCGATTGGTATGGAAGTTGCCGAACTCCCTGCCAACTGCCCATCCCCAAGGGGCAGTACTTCGACAGAGGGAATATCCATGCACCCGTTACTGTGCAAAACCGCGACCGCCCTGGCAGTGACCGCTCTAGCCCAAGGCATTGCCCAGGCAGCGCTGTTTGCCGTAGACCCTGGCCCCTACCTGCCGGTCAATGGCAATTTCGCCGCCTGGTATCAAGACAGCCACGGCCGAACCCTTGACCTGTGTTTATCGAAGGCTGTCAGTTCCAGGGTTGCCAGCGCGCCGGGCGCCCCGACTTACATGTGCTCGCTGATCCCTAATCCCGGCATTTTCGATGACACCCAACCGTTGGTCTTCCCGACCAATTTCCCCGACGAAGCGTTCTGGGCCACAGGCGAAACCTCCATCGTCGATGCCGCCCGAGGCATCGATTTGACCTATGTCTCGGCGCTCGAAGCCGCCTTCAGTGGCGGTGATCCGCTGGAGGGCGACCAGATCAGCTTCGCCCGCATCCGTGTTCGCATCGACGTTCCCACCGCCGGAACCTATGTCATCACCCACCCTTACGGCGTCGAAGTATTCAACGTCGACACTCCCGGCCGGCGGGCGATCAACATGACCCGGGACATCGGCATCGGTGCGCCGAAAACCTACGACGGCGCGCTCAAGGGCGACGTCGGGCCGTTCCTGCGCAGCGTCAATGGCCCCTACACCGAGACCAACCCGGGCACTGGCCAGGCCGAACAATTCGTCGGTGATCCGAACCTCACCGAAGCCGTCACCGGCAGCCCGTTCAACACCAACTATGTGCGCATCGAAGGCCCCAATGGCCTGGACTTGCGCACCAACCTCTTCGCCGTATCCGGCAAGTTGTCGAATGTGGCCCGGCCGACCCCCGTGATCGCCGAGCGCAGCACCTACTCGCGACAGGCCGGCACCAGCGCCCCGGTGGCCCAGCAGGACGTGTTCGTGCTGGCCCCGCCGCCACCGGCCACCGTGACCCTGGACAGCAACAACCCGGTGCTGAACTTCACCGAGGCGAACACCACCGGCCACTGGTATGCGCAGTCGCCGAACAATCCGACGCTGCCGAGCACCTTGCAGGTGACCGCCGACAACCACCTGGCCATCGCCAGCAGCACGCCGACCACCTTGCCCATGCCGCTGACCGATTTGGTGACGATCTCGCGCGCCGAGTACAGCCTGAGCACCGGGCAAATCACCATCATGGCCTCGACCAGCGATGAAACATCGCCACCGGTGCTCACCGCTACCTCCGGCACCGGCATCGCCATCGGCGCCCTGAGTGGTGACGGCGCCGTGAAAAGCCTGGCCACCGGCATCTCGCCGATTCCGCCAGCCCAGGTTCGTGTGTCGTCCTCCAACGGCGGCAGCGATACCGAAGAAGTGGTCATCGTGCAATGAACGCCCACATGCCCGGATCCTCATCAGGAGGCATCATGAACAAATGGCCACGCCTGGCGCTCAACGCCCTGGGACTGACTCTATCGCTGACCGGCGGTGCTTTGGCGCAACTCGCCGCCGTCGATCCCGGCCCTTACACCTTTGCCACCGGGAAATTCCCGATCTGGTATCAGGACAACAATTTGCTGTCGATGGAGCTGTGCCAGTCACGCGCCGCCAGCTCGCGGGTAGCAGCCAGCGTGCCACCGGCCTACATGTGCACCCTGCTGCCGACACCGGGCATTTTCGACGACACCCTGCCGATGGTGTTCCCGGATAACTGGCCGGACGAAGCCTTCTGGTTCCTGGCCGAGACCAGCATCCCCAACAACACCGCCGGCTATGGCATGGATGCCTATGTCGCCGGGATCGAGGCTGCATTTGCCGGTGGCAACCCTCTCGATGGCGACCAGGTCAGCTTCGCGCGGATTCGTATGCGGGTGAACATTCCCGTTGCCGGGACCTACACCATTACCCACCCCTATGGCGTGGAAACGGTCAACGTCACCACCCCCGGCCGTCGTGCGATCAACATCACCAGAGACGTCGGCATCGGTGCGCCGGGGGTTTTCAGCGGTGCGGTCAACGGTGCGATCGGGCCGTTCCTGCGCAGCGTCAATGGCCCCTACACCGAGGTGAACCCGGACACCGGCGCCGTCGAAACCTTCGTCGGCGACCCCAACCTCACCGAAGCCGTCACCGGCAGCCCCAACAACACCAACTTCGTGCGCATCCAGGGTCCGGCCGGGACCCTCCAGACCAACCTCTTCACCCTGTCCGGCAAGGTGCTCGACAACCGCGCGCAAACCGCGGTGGACATGACCCGTGCCACCTACCGCCGCATTGCCGGCACCGGCGGCAACAACACCCGGGTCGAAGTGTTTGCCAAAGCCGCCATCGGCTCGACCCTGTGCTTTCGCGAAAGCATCGCCCTGGTCCCCGGCCCGCCTGTGTCGCCTTGCCAGACCAACATGGTGGGCGACAACAATGGCGTGTTCTTCGCCCAGCATCTGCTGGCCAACGGGACGGTGCCGCCGGTCGTGGTGGTCACCGCCACCAACCCCGCCGGGACCACCCGCCCGACCGCGGTGTCGAGCAAGCTCTCGGACGTGGTGAAAATCCAGACCGCCCGTTACAGCTGGAGCAACCACAGCCTGCTGATCGAGGCCACCTCCACGGACGAAGTGGTGGTACCGGACATGGTCGCCCAGGGTTACGGACGGCTGTCGAAAACCGGAACCCTGCAACACCTCACGGTGGCTGACCTGACCCAGCCGCCTGCAACCGTGACGGTCAAATCCGCCGCCGGCGGCAGTGACACCGAGCCCGTTGTCGTGGTCGGCACGGCGCCGGACAGCGGCCAGAATCAGCGGCCGCTGGCGGTTGCCGACGCTGGCAGCACCAGCTTCGGTGTGCCGCTCACCCTTAATGTGCTGGCCAACGACAGCGACCCGGACGGCAATACGCCACTGAGCATCACGGCGTTGACCCCACCCGCTGCAGGCCAGGGCACCGTGGCATTGGCCGCCAACAACGTGGTCTATACCCCGCCGCCGGTCGTCACTGCACCGTTGACCACGACCTTTACCTACAAGGCTCAAGACGCCAAAGGCCTGGCCTCGGCCAATCCGGCCACCGTGACCATCACGGTGGCGCCTAACCGGCCTCCGGTGGCGGTCGCCGACAGCATTGCCACCCAGGGCGTGCCGGTCACGATCAACGTGCTGGCCAACGACACAGATCCGGAAGGTAACGTGCCGCTGGCCGTCGACAGCATCACTCCACCGGCAACAGGCCAGGGCACGGTGGCAATCAACGGCACGGCAGTGACCTACACCCCACCGGCCGTGATCCTGACGCCATTCACCACGACCTTCACCTACGTCGCCCGGGACAGCTTCGGCGTCCTGTCGGCACCGGCCACGGTCACGGTGCAGGTCTCGCCGCCACTGGTGCTTGAGACCTTCAACGTAACGACAGCCACGGTCACTGCCCGTTCCGGCAACCGCTTTACCTGGAACTTCGCCGGAACCTCTTCGGCGATCCTGGGCAACTCGGTCACTGTTCAGGTGACCACGCCGGCCGGCCTGGTCACCCTGGGCACCACCAATGTGGCGAATAACGGGCGGTGGACGTTGACGGTCAACAACAGCGCGATCCGCCCATCGGTAAGCCCGACGGCAACCATCCGGTCAGCCCGAGGCTCGGTGCGCAGCGTCACCGTCATCGTGCGGTAAACGCTCGCCCCACCGGCCAGTACAGCCGGTGGGGCCCGTTGGCAATGGACGACTAGCGCACCAGTCGTCCGGCCAGCGCCTTGGCCTGGCTCACCACGTCAGAAACGGCCGTACTTTCCCACCACATGCCGCGCAACGGCGGGCCCATGGCAAACAGCCGACTGGCGGGCTGACCCTCGGCGCTCAGGACCGCGCCATCGACCTCCGCGGCAATCCCCAGGGCCAACGGCCCCGGTCGGACCAGGCCACGGGCGAGCAGTTGCCGGGGCAACGGCCGCGCGACCCGGCGCCAGTCATATTCGATGCCGCTGGAGTTGATCAGGGCGCCAGCGCTGACGACACAGGTGTGTGCCTCGCCGCGCCGCCGAAGGCGGATACTGACGCCGTCGCCCGTCGAGCGCTCAAGCCCCTCGAACGAAGCGGCGTGAATTCGTAACCGCCCTTCTTCATACAAACGCTCCACCAGTTCGGCACTCAGGGGTGACGAGCGGTGGTGATGGCTTTCCCACCACGGCCGCACATGTCGCACGAACTGCCGACGCTGCTCGTCCGTCGCCTGGTGCCACAAGCGACCGATATGTGGCCGCACCGTGTTCAGTGGCGCCTGCCAGTCGATGCCTTGGGCAATGGCGTCCCGACAGTGCCGACGCAGTTCGCGCATCAACTGGCGAGGTGTGCGGATGTGCTGATCCTGCGCGAGAAAATCCACCCAGGCCGGTGGCTGGCGACGCACATGGGGTCGCAGGCCATGGCGGGAAAACACTTCGATGGGCCCACGATGCCCGGCCTGATCCAGGGACACCACGGCGTCGATCATGGTCAGGCCCGAGCCGATGATCATGACCGTCGATTGCGGGTCGAGTCGCTGCATGGCCGCCACGTCCCACGGATCAAGGGCTGCAGCGTTCAAGCCGCAGGATCGGGTTTGTGGCGTGCACGCGGCGGGAAACATCCCGGTGGCCAAGACCGCAAAAGCGCCCTGCAAGCTTCGGCCATCACTCAAGGTCAACCGCACGGCGTCTGCATCGGCTTGCAAATCGACCACTTCGGCCTGCACATGCTCGACCGTCGAACCGTTCAATGCGCCCAGCGCCTGCGCGTCTGCCAGGCGCTGGCGGGCGTACAGGCCGAAAAGTCCCCGTGGCGGAAACAGCTCGCCGACCGGCACCTGCTGCTGATCCGATTCCGGCCAGCCGCCCGCTTCGATGTACTCGGTCAGCCATTGGGTAAAGTCGTCGGCGTTGTCCGGGTCGACACTCACCCGCGCCGCATTGCCGTTGAGCGTATGGCCCAGTTCCACCGCGCTGTAGGCAACGCCCCGCCCCAACTCGGCCCGAGGCTCGATCACCAGCACCCGGCACCGGCCCGGCCGGCGCATCAACTGCGCCGCCAGCATGGCGCCACTGAGGCCACCACCGACAATCAGGATGTCGGCGTCATTGGTCAAGCTATGGCCCATCGTGTACTCCCTGTTCAGATCACCACATTACGCACAAACTTTGCCGCCACAGCCCCGTCGTTGCGATAACAGTGCGGCTGGTTGCTGGCGAACATGAAGAATTCACCCGCCGCGATACTCTGCGGCTGGTCGCCCAGCATAACGGTCAGGCAACCTTCGAAGACATAAATCTGTTCGCTCCAGCCATCGGCGTCCGGCTCCGACGGATACACCTCACCCGGTTGCAGGCACCATTCCCACTGCTCGACTTCGCGGCTGGCCTGGGCCTTGGAGAGCAACACCGCCCGGCTGCCGGGAATCGCGCCGGTCCAGGCCAGCTCGTTGATACGGCTGGGATCCCGGGCGTCGGGCGCTTGGATCAAATCACTGAAGGCGACGTCGAGGGCTTCGGCGACGCGGTCGAGGGTGGTCAGGCTGACGTTCTTTTCCCCTGCCTCGATCGCCACCAGCATGCGACGGCTGACACCGGACTTTTCCGCCAGTGCCGTCTGGCTCAAGTCGGCGGCATGACGCAAACGGCGGACATTTTGACTGACGTGCTGGAGGACCGATGCCCGTTGGGTAGAATCTTTGTGCACTATATTGCTCACTGAGTGGGGTTGGGCAGTATACTGCGCAACATTCGACGCATTGTGCGTCCCCCTCCAGTAGCGTGCAAGGTCATGACGTCGGTGAACTCCCCAAAGGCTTCCTCCCGTTTTACAAGGTTCAGCAAGGCCGAATGCGTGCTGGTGCTGATCACGATGGTCTGGGGCGGTACCTTCCTGCTGGTACAGCATGCGATGACCGTCAGTGGCCCAATGTTTTTCGTCGGCCTGCGCTTTGCCGCCGCCGCAAGCATCGTTGCCCTGTTTTCCTGGCGTCACCTGCGTGACCTGACCTTGTTCGAACTCAAGGCCGGGTCGTTTATCGGCGTGGCGATCATGCTCGGCTACGGCTTGCAGACGGTCGGGTTGCAGAGCATTCCCAGCAGCCAATCAGCATTCATTACCGCGCTGTACGTCCCGTTTGTGCCGTTGTTGCAATGGCTGGTGCTGGGGCGGCGTCCGGGGTTGATGCCGAGCATCGGCATCATGCTGGCCTTTACCGGGTTGATGCTGCTGTCCGGGCCGTCCGGTGCGTCGTTCAACTTCAGCCCCGGTGAAATCGCCACCTTGATCAGCGCCGTGGCCATTGCGGCGGAGATCATCCTGATCAGCACCTATGCCGGCCAGGTCGATGTGCGCCGGGTGACGGTGGTACAACTGGCGGTCACTTCGGCGCTGTCGTTCCTGATGGTAGTGCCGACCAACGAGGCGATTCCGGACTTCTCCTGGTTGTTGCTGTGCAGCGCGCTGGGGCTTGGGGCGGCGAGCGCGGCGATTCAGGTGGCGATGAACTGGGCGCAGAAAAGCGTGTCACCGACCCGCGCCACGCTGATCTATGCCGGCGAGCCGGTATGGGCCGGGATTGTCGGGCGCATCGCCGGGGAACGCTTGCCGGCCATTGCCCTGGTCGGGGCCGGGTTGATTGTAGCGGCGGTGATCGTCAGTGAGTTGAAGACCAAGGGTAAGGCGGCGGCTGAAGAAGAGCTGGAGCAGGAGCAGGAAACTCAGCGATAAACTGCGGATTCTGTGCCGCCGGTTAGACAGCCTTCGCGAGCAGGCTCGCTCCCACAGTGTTTTGGGTTGAACACAAAATTTTGTCTACACCTCCATAGCTGTGGGAGCGAGCCTGCTCGCGAAGGCGCCGGCACAGGCAAAACCCCTCTTCCGGAAACAATGTGAATCAGGGCTTTTCCGTCTACCGTGTAGGATTCTGCGACAGCTTGGCGTTTGGTGATCCGGGAGCTGGCACGTATGATGCTTCACAAACTTCCGCAGATTAGAAGCCTATGTCCCTGATAGTTCTACTGCTTCTGCCTTTCATAGGCAGCTGTTTGGCGGCCGTGTTGCCGCACAATGCCCGTAACGCCGAATCCCTGCTGGCTGGCCTGATCGCCCTGATCGGCACCGTTCAGGTCGCCTTCCTGTTCCCACAGATCGCCGATGGCGGCGTCATTCGTGAAGAGATTTCATGGCTACCGAGCCTGGGCCTGAACTTCGTCCTGCGCATGGACGGGTTCGCCTGGCTGTTCTCCATGCTGGTGCTGGGCATCGGCACCCTGGTTTCGCTGTACGCCCGCTACTACATGTCGCCGAACGATCCGGTACCGCGATTCTTTGCGTTTTTCCTGGCCTTCATGGGCGCCATGCTGGGCCTGGTGATCTCCGGCAACCTGATCCAGATCGTGTTTTTCTGGGAGCTGACCAGCCTCTTCTCGTTCCTGTTGATTGGCTACTGGCACCATCGCGCCGACGCCCGGCGCGGCGCCTACATGGCACTGATGGTGACCGGTGCGGGCGGCTTGTGCCTGCTGGCGGGGGTCATGCTGCTCGGCCATGTGGTCGGCAGCTATGACCTGGACAAGGTCCTGGCCGCCGGCGACCTGATTCGCGCCCATGCCCTCTACCCGATTCTATTACCCCTGATCCTGATCGGCGCTTTGAGCAAAAGTGCGCAATTCCCCTTTCACTTCTGGCTGCCCCACGCCATGGCCGCGCCGACGCCCGTGTCGGCGTATTTGCATTCGGCGACCATGGTCAAGGCCGGGGTCTTCCTGCTTGCGCGGCTATGGCCCTCGCTGTCGGGCAGTGAAGAATGGTTCTACATCGTCAGCGGCGCCGGTGCCTGCACCCTGTTGCTCGGGGCGTACTGCGCGATGTTCCAGAACGACCTCAAGGGATTGCTGGCCTACTCGACCATCAGCCACCTGGGCCTGATCACCCTGTTGCTCGGCTTGAACAGCCCGCTGGCCGCCGTCGCCGCGGTGTTCCACATTCTCAACCACGCAACGTTCAAGGCCTCGTTGTTCATGGCCGCCGGCATCATCGACCACGAAAGCGGCACCCGCGACATCCGCAAACTCAGCGGCCTGTACAAACTGATGCCGTTTACCGCCACCCTGGCCATGGTCGCCAGCGCCTCGATGGCCGGCGTGCCGTTGCTCAACGGCTTCCTGTCCAAGGAAATGTTCTTCGCTGAAACCGTGTTCATCAATGCCACCCGCTGGGTCGAACTGAGCTTGCCGATCGTGGCAACCATTGCCGGTACCTTCAGCGTGGCTTACTCCCTGCGTTTCACCGTGGATGTGTTCTTCGGTCCGCCCGCGACCGATTTGCCCCACACACCCCACGAACCGCCGCGCTGGATGCGCGCGCCGGTCGAGTTGCTGGTGTTCGCCTGCCTGCTGGTGGGGATCTTCCCGACCCAGATAGTCGGCCCGCTGCTCGCAGCGGCGGCGCAACCGGTGGTCGGCGGCACGCTGCCCGAGTACAGCCTGGCCATCTGGCATGGCCTGAACGCGCCGATGATCATGAGCCTGATCGCCTTGTCCTGCGGCTCCGTGCTTTATCTGCTGCTGCGCAATCAGCTCAAGCGCGGGCGCTTCGACCGTCCGCCCGTCATCGGGCGCCTGGACGGCAAGCACTTGTTCGAATACGCGCTGGTCGCCTTCATGCGCCTGGCCCGCCGCCTGGAACCGCGGATTGGCACCAAACGCCTGCAAATGCAGTTATTCCTGGTGGTGCTCGCCGCCGTGCTGGCCGGGCTGATTCCTATGCTGCACAGCAGTCTTCACTGGGGTGACCGGCCGAAAATCCCGGGGTCGATCGTCTTCGTCACCTTGTGGTTGCTGGCCATCGCCTGCGCCCTTGGCGCGGCCTATCAGGCGAAGTACCACCGGCTCGCGGCCCTGACCATGGTCAGCGTCTGCGGCCTGATGACCTGCGTCACCTTCGTCTGGTTTTCCGCGCCGGACCTGGCCCTGACCCAACTGGCGGTCGAAGTGGTGACCACGGTCCTGATCCTGCTGGGCCTGCGCTGGCTGCCACGTCGGATCGAGGAGGTCTCGCCGTTGCCGGGCAGCCTGCGCCGGGCGCGAGTTCGGCGTATCCGCGACTTGTTGCTGTCGACCTCGGTCGGTGTCGGCATGGCATTGCTGGCCTACGCCATGCTGACGCGCCAGACACCCAACGATATTTCCTCCTTCTACCTCAGCCGTGCCTTGCCCGAAGGCGGCGGCAGCAACGTGGTCAACGTGATGCTGGTGGACTTCCGTGGTTTCGACACCCTCGGGGAAATCACCGTGCTGGTGGCCGTGGCCCTGACCGTGTACGCCCTGCTACGCCGCTTCCGTCCGCCGAAAGAAAGCCTGCAACTGCCGGCCCAGCAACGCTTGCTCGCACCGGATGTGGTCACCGACCTGGTCAACCCGCGTCACGCCAGCGACACCGCGCTCGGTTTCATGATGGTGCCGGCGGTGCTGGTGCGCCTGCTGTTGCCGGTGGCGCTGGTGGTGTCGTTCTACCTGTTCATGCGCGGGCACAATCAACCGGGCGGCGGCTTTGTCGCCGGGCTGGTGATGTCGGTGGCGTTCATCCTGCAATACATGGTCGCCGGCACGCAGTGGGTCGAGGCGCAAATGAGCCTGCGGCCACTGCGCTGGATGGGCACCGGACTGATGATTGCCACCGCCACGGGGCTGGGTGCGATGCTGGTCGGCTATCCGTTCCTGACCACCCATACCTGGCATTTCTCGTTGCCGCTGCTGGGTGACATTCACCTGGCCAGCGCGCTGTTCTTCGACATCGGGGTGTACGGCGTGGTGGTCGGCTCGACCCTGTTGATTCTTACAGCCCTCGCCCACCAATCGGTGCGCGGCCACAAAACCGCCGCCCAGCCCAGATCCGTTGCCGCCAAAGGAGCCGTCTGATGGAAGAAGTCATCGCAATCGCCATCGGCGTACTGGCCGCGTCCGGCGTCTGGCTGATCCTGCGCCCGCGGACGTTCCAGGTGGTCATGGGCCTGTGCCTGCTGTCCTACGGCGTCAATCTGTTCATCTTCAGCATGGGCAGCCTGTTCATCGGCAAGGAACCGATCATCAAGGACGGTGTGCCGCAGGACCTGTTGCACTACACCGACCCGCTGCCGCAAGCACTGGTGCTGACAGCGATCGTCATCAGCTTTGCCATGACCGCGTTGTTCCTGGTGGTGCTGCTGGCCTCCCGGGGCCTGACCGGCACTGACCATGTGGATGGCCGGGAGCCCAGGGAATGATGGCAATGTCTCACCTGATCGTCGCGCCCATTCTGCTGCCGCTGCTGACTGCCGCGATCATGCTGATGCTCGGCGAGAAGCACCGCCCGCTCAAGGCGAAGATCAATCTGTTCTCCAGCCTGCTCGGGCTGGGCATTGCCGTGGCATTGCTGCAATGGACACAAACCACCGGCGTGCCCGGTTCCATCGGTGTCTATCTGCCGAGCAACTGGCAAGTGCCGTTCGGCCTGGTGCTGGTGGTCGATCGCCTGTCGGCGCTGATGCTGGTGCTGACCGGCATCATCGGCGTCAGTGCCCTGCTGTTCGCCATGGCACGCTGGGACAGCGCAGGTTCAAGTTTTCACGCGCTGTTCCAGATCCAGTTGATGGGCCTTTACGGCGCGTTCCTCACCGCCGACCTGTTCAATCTGTTCGTGTTCTTCGAAGTGTTGCTGGCGGCGTCCTACGGGTTGATGCTCCACGGCTCGGGCCGGGCGCGGGTGTCGTCGGGGCTGCATTACATCTCGATCAATCTGCTGGCCTCGTCGCTGTTCCTGATTGGCGCAGCGCTGATCTATGGGGTCACCGGCACGCTGAACATGGCCGACCTGGCGGTAAAAATCCCACTGGTGTCCGAAGCCGATCGCGGCTTGCTACACGCTGGCGCGGGGATTCTGGCCGTCGCGTTTCTGGCCAAGGCCGGCATGTGGCCGCTGAACTTCTGGCTGGTGCCGGCCTATTCCTCGGCCAGTGCGCCGGTGGCGGCGATGTTCGCGATCATGACCAAGGTCGGCGTCTACACCTTGCTGCGCCTGTGGACGCTGCTGTTCTCCGCCCAGGCCGGGGCTTCGGCGTTCTTTGGCGGTGACTGGCTGGTCTATGGCGGCATGGCGACCATCGTCTGCGCCGCCATGGCGATCCTCGCCGCACAACGCCTGGAGCGCATGGCCAGCCTGAGCATCCTGGTGTCGGCGGGCATCCTGTTGTCGACCATCGGTTTCGCCCAGCCGAACCTGATCGGCGCGGCGCTGTTCTATCTGTTCAGCTCGACCCTGGCGTTGAGCGCACTGTTCCTGCTGGCCGAACTGATCGAGCGCTCGCGCTCGGCCAACGAAATCCTGCTCGAAGATGAAACCGAACTGCTGCCCCGTCCTCTGGAGTCCCTGCATCCGCCCAAAGGCACCAACCTTGACGACGACCAGAAAGCCGTGGTCGGCCAGGTGATTCCCTGGACCATGGCCTTTCTCGGCTTGAGTTTCATCGCCTGCGCCTTGCTGATCATCGGCATGCCGCCGCTCTCCGGGTTTATCGGCAAACTCGGGTTGATCGGCGCCCTGCTCAATCCGCTCGGCCTGGGCAACAGCGGCGACACACCGGTTTCCAACGCCGCGTGGGGCTTGCTGGTGTTGTTGATTGTGTCCGGGCTGGCGTCTCTGATCGCGTTCTCGCGCCTGGGCATCCAGCGTTTCTGGACGCCAGCGGAACGGCCATCGCCCCTGTTGCGACGCCTTGAATGCATACCGATCTTCGCCCTGCTGGGCTTGAGCATTGCGCTGACCTTCAAGGCCGATCCGCTGCTGCGCTACACCCAGGCCGCCGCCGATGCCTTATACAACCCGCAGCAATATGTGATGGCAGTGCTCGACACGCGCGTCGTACCGAGCCCGTCGGCCGCAGCGCCCCCGCAGGAGGTGCAGCCATGAAGCGCCTGTTTCCGGCACCTTTGCTGTCGCTGGCCCTGTGGCTGCTGTGGTTGCTGCTGAACCTGTCGATCAGCCCCGGCAACCTGCTGCTGGGTGCCGCGCTGGGGTTCTGTGCGCCATTGATGATGCGCAGGCTGCGTCCGCTGCCGGTGCGCATCCGTCGCCCCTGGGTGATCCTGCGCCTGGTCCTGCTGGTCGGGCGCGATGTGTTGGTGTCCAACCTCGCCGTGGCCTGGAGCGTGCTCAATGCCGGTCGCCGCCCGCCCCGCTCGCAATTCATCAAGGTGCCGCTGGACCTGCGTGACGCCAACGGCCTGGCCGCGCTGTCGATGATCACCACGGTGGTGCCCGGTACGGTCTGGTCGGAGTTGGCACTGGACCGCAGCATTTTGCTGTTGCACGTCTTCGACCTGGACGACGAGGCGCTGTTCATCCAGCACTTCAAGGCGACCTATGAGCGTCCGTTGATGGAGATCTTCGAATGAGCCCCTTGCTGTCGAACGCGATCCTGCTGAGCCTGTTCTTCTTTTCCCTGGCGATGATCCTGACCCTGATCCGTCTGTTCAAGGGGCCGTCGGCCCAGGACCGGGTTCTGGCGCTGGACTATCTGTACATCGTCGCGATGCTGATGATGCTGGCGCTGGGCATTCGCTATGCCAGTGACACCTACTTCGAGGCGGCGCTGCTGATCGCACTGTTCGGTTTCGTCGGCTCGTTCGCCCTGGCGAAGTTCCTGCTGCGTGGCGAGGTGATCGAATGAACACGCCATTGTCGTTGTGGGTGGAGATCCCGGTGGCGATCCTGCTGGTGCTCGGCAGTCTGTTTGCCTTGATCGGTGCCACCGGCCTGCTGCGCATGAAGGACTACTTCCAGCGCATGCACCCACCCGCCCTGGCCTCGACGCTCGGGACCTGGTGCGTGGCATTGGCGTCGATCATCTATTTTTCGGCGCTCAAGTCCGCGCCGGTATTGCACGCCTGGCTGATCCCGATCCTGCTGGCGATTACCGTGCCGGTGACGACCCTGCTGCTGGCCCGGGCGGCGCTGTTTCGCAAACGCATGGCCGGGGATGATGTGCCGGCTGAAGTGAGCAGCCGGCGGACGGAGAGTGGTAGTTAGACCAAAGATTTTTAGTGCCTGGACCGGCCTCTTCGCGAGCAGGCTCGCTCCCACATTTGATCGCTGTCGTACACAAATCCTTTACTCGCCGAAAATCCCCTGTGCGAGCCTGCTCGCGAAAACCATTGGGCAGGCAAATCAAACCCAGGCCACCGCCAACAACCCCGCCCCCAGCACCACACACAACGGCGAGTAAACCCAGGTGTCCAGCCGGGCAAATTTCGAGCCTTTGACCTCTTTGAAAAAGCCCACCAGTTCTGAATCGCCAATGGCCCGGGCAAACAGCAAAATCGCGATCGTGCTGATCACCCACTGCAACGACCGGTGATGCAAGGGTGGCAGGCACCAACCCACCCGCAAGCACACCAGCACGGCAATCGACAGCAACAGCCCGGCCACTACCAGCGTGATCCAGCCTCGCGGCTTGAACGCCGGCCTCAGCTGCGCACTGCCCTCCTGCGGTACTTGCGGGACCACCGCCACCGCCGCCCACTCGCCACCCAACGCCCAATACACATGCACCAGACTGATCGCGGCGAAGATCGTCACCAGCGACTGAGCCAACAACAGGGTCATGGTTCAGAAATCCTTGAAAGGGATATGAACCGAACATTGTAGGAGCTACCGCAGGCTGCGATGTTTTGATTTTGCTTTTTTATGACAAAGATCAAAAGATCCCGACCTGCGGCAGCGCCTATAGGGCGGCGGAGACTTTATCCGCCACGTCCTTGGGCAACCAGGCCCGCCAGACGTCCGGATGGGCCTTCATGAATGCCTCTGCCGCCTGGCGCGGCGGAGTATGTTTCTCGCTCATCTCGGCCAGCGCTTTGTTCAGCGGTTCGATCGGAAAATCGACTTTGGTAAAGAACTCGGCAATGTGCGGATATTGCTTCTGGAAGGGGGTGGACACACCGATCGACAGCTTGGAAGCCAGGGAGCGGGTCGGCTGTGGCTTGGGGTTGTCGGCGTCGGTCAAGGTCTTCCAGGCTTCGGCGTCGAACGGTGGCTCTTCGAGCTGAATCAGCTTGAAGCGGCCAAGTAACGGCGTGGGCGACCAGTAGTAAAACAGCACCGGCTTGCCACGATGAATTGACGAACTGATCTCGGCATCCAGGGCCGCCCCCGAACCGCTGCGGAAGTTCACGTAGCTGTCGTCCAGCCCATACGCCTTGAGCTTCTGCTTGTTGACCACTTCCGAGGTCCAGCCGATGGGGCTGTTGAGGAAACGCCCCTTGGTCGGGGCCTCCGGGTCCTTGAACACGTCTTTGTAACGCGGCAGGTCGCTGACACTGCGCAGGTCGGGCGCCAGCGGCTTGATGCCCTTGGCCGGGTCGCCCTTGATCACATATTCCGGCACCCACCAGCCTTCGGTAGCGCCCTTGACCGTGTCGCCGAGGCTGACGACCTTGCCTTCGGCCTCCGCCTTGACCCACACCGGGCTGCGACCGGCCCACTCTTCGCCGATGACCTGGATGTCATTATTGGCCAGCGCGGTTTCCAGGGTGATGGTGGTGCCCGGCAAGGTGTCGGTCGGCAGGCCGTAGCCCTTCTCGACAATGATGCGCAGGACATCGGTAATCAGGCTGCCGCTTTCCCAGTTCAGGTCGGCGAAGTGGATCGGCGCCTGGGCGGCAGACACCTGGGCGGGTATCGCCAGCAAACCGAAGGTGGCCAGGACCGCAGCCAGCAACCGTCGAAATCCGTTCATGCTTTTGCACCTCGTGCTGTTCACAGCAATAGCAGGATGGCCTGGCGGTAGACCGCGAAGCCTCTGAATACTCAGTCCAATGACTGTAGTAGAGGTTCCTGCTTTCGAGGTGCGTGGATCAGTTTTCGCAAGTTTCCTGCAAACGCATCAGTGCTCGCCTGACCATGCTGGCGTACTCCGCCGGTTGCAGTTGGTAAAGCTGTGACGCCACCCAATTCAGCCAGGCCCCCTGCAGAATGGACTTCTGCCCGAACAACCGCCGCGCTTCGTCTTGAGCACTGGCCAGGTTCTGTTCGTGGAAGTCGGCGCGGGTCTGGTTCATCACTCGCTGGCCTTGAAGGTCACCAGCTCGCCCTTGCGCCACTTGGCCGCCTTGGCGGTCACGGCCTTGAGGGTCTTGGTCAGGCCTTCCTGCAACTGTTGATGGGCAGCAAACACCATCACCACGCTGTGCCCTTCCTTGAACACGATCCCCTGACCATCGGCCGTGGTCACGAAGGCGTAGTCGCCAATTCCGTAAACCGTCAGCTTGATGTCGCGGAACCTGATGTCCAGCTTGCCGCCTTCGCGACTGGGCAGCACTGACGCGCTGAAATGGTCGCCGACCTTGAGCTTGAGTCCGGGCTTGTCGTCCACCACCAGGGCTGATTCGGTGTCGATTTCGGCAATGTAAATGCCTTCAGCGTTCTGTTCGGTGATGTAAACGAAACGTGACTGAAACTGCTTGACCAGCTTTGCGCGCAAATCACCCAGCACGAACAAAGCATGCATATCGAGATTACTTACTGCCAAGGAAACATCCCCACATCTGAATAATGGTGCCGTGCGCGAAAAATGAACGCACAGCCAAAAAAGCGGCAATGCCGAAGGTGTAGCCAAAGAACCCGGGTTGAAGTCCTGAATGAGCAGTGCACTCATTCATCACGAAGCTTGAGAAGACTACTGGAACGTCACTCGCGTCGTCCTGACTGGTGTTCGTCACAGGTTGAAGGAAAACACCCTTCGTGCTGCCAGAAAATTATGGACTATCAACTTCGGGGAAAAATCTCATCAAGAAAAAAACTTTTCCTACATATCGTCCGCAAAAAATTGCTTTAGATAAACATCATTCACCCACCAGTGAGGGTGATTCTAGAGCAGCGATGCTCTTGGCGACTAGCCAAAACGACGTACATACGTCGGTAAAACAATGAAAAGGACTTCATATGTGCACGCTGACACACTTTGCCTATCCCCTCGTACCTGACTCGGAAACAGCGCCGACCCCGCACCCGACACGGCCCGGCCTCCATGAACCAGCTCCCGATGCCCCGACCCGCCCGCGATTTCGGGTGGTAATGGCAGGCATTGCCTTCTTTCACATCAAGGATATTTCTACAGGCAGTGTAAGAGGTTTCCGAGCCAATCATAACGAAGCCTGTGCCCTCGCCCGGTTTCTTGAATCACACGGTTGACATCCCACCGCGCTCGCTTCTATCGACGTTTCGTCTGCCCGCCGACTTATCTCATCCGTCGACGGGCAACTACTGCCATACTGCCCGCCCAATAAAACGGATCCGCAAAAATCGGGTTGCGTTGACAACAACAATGTATTTCCAAGGGAAGTCTGCAACGTGACGGAATTTGATATCGGCGAGTTTTTTATCCGGGGTGAAGCCAGAGAGGTCGAGGGTGAATTCCAGGCCGTGATTGTCATGCGCGCCAAACCACCGCTCAAGACCGTGACCTATCATCAGGTCGAAAAGGATCGCTGGTTCAAAACCCCGGATGTCGCCGCCATCGCGGCACAGGAATCGGCCAGGGAACTGAAGGCCGCGGTCGATGCGGGTGCATTGAACGCCTGATTACCGGGTTGGCGGTCTATGCTCATTGTTGCGTTTGAACATCGTGATCGAACCCTGCCCGTGCGGCGCCCTCGAAATCAGGACACCGCGCTTTGCTTCCCGACCCGACCGATGACCTGCAAGGAGATGAAGATGGAATCACCGACCCACGACTTGAAAGGCCTGTTCGACCAGCTCGGCCTGGACTCCAGCCAGAAAGCGATCGACGACTTCATTGCCGGCCACTTCCTGCCTGACGACAAGAAGCTTATCGACGCCGAGTTCTGGTCACCGCAACAGGCCGGCTTCCTCAAGGAACAACTGCGAGAAGACGCTGACTGGGCGCGGGTGGTCGACGACCTGAATCTGCGCATGCACCAGACCCACTGACTACCTCAATGCAGGCTGCCAGGACTTTAAGCGCTCAATTGCGCCAGCCAGGCAGCCTTGCACTCCTGCGCTTCGTCGCGGCTGGAGAACGCCCATCCGAAAGCACGGAGTTTCTAGCGCGGTTTTTCCGGTTTGTAGCCCAGGCGTAAGCCACCCCAATGCCGACCCTTGAGCATGATCGGCACCGAAAGATCGTGCATCAGCTCGCCGGTATCACGGGTATAGGTTTGCAGCAGCACGGCCTTCTGATGGCTGCCGCAGCGGATCCCGGTACGGTCAGCGAACTTGCGTTTGGTCCGGTTCTGCAAGGCATCGACCTGCGCATCTCCCGTCAACGGCTGGCTGAACACCTTGTTATGGGTCGGCACATAACCCTGTTGGGTGCAGGCGATGGCGAACACCAATCCTTCGTGACGCGGTAACAACGGTTCTTGAATCGCTGGCAAAACCTGATCGGTGTAACGGTCGAAACGCGTCTGGTACTTGGCCGGGCTGGTATCGGGGATGACCTGGTAATTGCGGTCGAACAGATCGTCGAGACTGATTCGACCGGCATCGATATCCGCTTCGAAACGCGCGGCAATCTGGCTCGCGGCGTCCCGTGCCAGGTCATAGATTCGCTGGTGATAGTCATCCAGCCCCACTTCGGCAAGACGCTCGCTGATGGTTTCGGCCTGCCCTTCCATTTGCACCGCCGCCTGGGCCAAACGCTGAGTCTGCTGGTCGCTGACCACCAGATCGCTGCGCATCTGTTCGATGGCGTGAAACAGGCTGTCGAGTTGTACGCGGTTGGTGTCTGCCCCTTGGGCGATCTCCCCGACCTGGGACTCGACACTGGCCGCCAGACGGGCAATGCTTTCCAGGTGCTGCCCTGTCCGCTCTACCTGCTCGACGCCGGAGTCAAGGTCGCTGGACAATTGCCGGATCTGCTCCACCACTTGTGCCGTGCGTTGCTGGATGTCG
Source organism: Pseudomonas sp. IT-P74 (assembly GCF_949768175.1). NCBI lineage: Bacteria > Pseudomonadati > Pseudomonadota > Gammaproteobacteria > Pseudomonadales > Pseudomonadaceae > Pseudomonas > Pseudomonas sp. IT-P74. The sequence continues at coordinate 214,721 of NZ_CATKQD010000002.1, forward strand.
GCCACCATTTCGCCCACTTCCCCCGTGGCGGTCGCCGTACGTGCGGCAAGCCCGCGAACTTCGTCGGCCACCACTGCAAACCCGCGACCGTGCTCCCCCGCCCGCGCCGCTTCTATCGCGGCGTTCAACGCCAGCAGGTTGGTCTGGCTGGCGATGGACTGAATCACCAGGGTCACACGCTGGATATCATCGCTGCGCAGGCTCAAGGCTTCGATCAGTTCACGGCTGTTGCTGGCGCGCTGGCTGAGCTGATGCATGCGTGTAATGGACTCGATCAATTCCGTACGCCCGACCACTCCGCTTTGATGAGCTTCGCTGGCGGCACTGAGCGCCTGGCGACTGAGCGTCGAGGTGGCCTGTTCGGTGGTGATCATGACCTCGGCATTGCTGACGATCTGTGCCGCCGCCGTAAGCTGCGATTGCAGCTTGTCCGCCAGTTGCCGAACCGAAAACGCCACACCGGCGGCCGACAGTGCGTTATGGCTGGTGGTGTGGGAAAGATCGCGAGTCAACTCGCCGATGGCATCGGGGCTGGCGGGGCAAGCCGCCTGCGGGGTCGCGCGCGAACGCAGGCGAGGCAGCCAGACAATCAATATGGCCAGGGGCAGGCCAAGGTAGAGCGACCATCCGCCCAGCGTCATCCCGCTTAACAACAGCATCAGGGCGATGCTTTGCAGCGTTGGCGTCAGCCCGCGGTTTTTCGGCAACAGCACGGGTGCGGGCACTGCCGCAACCCGAGATCCGTCTCTCGTCATCATCGTCACCCCGTAAAGCTTCTAATTGTTGTCTTCGCATTAAACGCCACCATAAAGCCATTATCCATGAGCCTTTAGTCGCGAACGTTGCAGCAGATCAATAGAAGAACCGGGAAATCGAAGACGGCAGAAAACAAAGATCGCAGCCTGCGGCAGCACCCTACTTCAGTTGCGTAGGCGCTACCGCAGGCTGCGATCTTTTCAAAGGCAGTCCATTTTGATGGACTGCCTCACGGAATCATGCCTGACGCTGGTGCTTGTCGATTTGCTCGTGACGTTCCTGAGCTTCGATGCAGTACTTGGTGGTCGGGCTGATCAGCAGGCGCTTGAGGCCAATCGCCTCGCCGCTGTCGTCGCACCAGCCGAAGCTGTCTTCCTTGATGCGCTCAAGGGCTTGTTCCAACTGAGGCAGCATGCGCTGGTCGCGATCGATCGCGTTCACCAGCCAGGTGCGCTCTTCTTCGACCGAAGCCGCGTCTGCCGGATCGGCCGGGGTGTCCAGGCTTTCGATGGCGATGCGGTTCTGTTCGATGCGCTCATGGGTTTCGACTTTCATGTTCTGCAACAGCTCGGAGAAAAAAGCATGTTGCTCGGCATTCATGTAGTCATCCGCCGGCATGGCCAGCAACTTGTCCTTTGTCATTGATATCTCTATAAAAAAACGTGCATTAAGGCGAATAAGGGAGCGTTCCGGCAGACCTGGGCAGGTTATCGGAACTGCGCCGTTTGTTCCAAGCGCCACCCGGCACTCAATTTACGAGGGGCGGCAGTCTACGGCCGACTTGAGGCCTCAGCAACTGAAAAGACTGCGAATTTGTCCGACAAAGCCCTGAAAATGCTCTAAGGCAGGCTTTGAGGCGGTAATCGGAGTGCGTTTATAGCAAGAAATTCAATCGAGCGGCTGTATATAGAAGACAAACGGCTGGCACCGGACATTATTCACGGTCATTTGCAGGGCCGTGAACCTCAGCTAAGGTTGTCCCTCCCGAAATTGCCATATAAAGGAAAGGACCATGAAGCTGATCGGTATGCTGGATTCGCCCTATGTCAGGCGCGCCGCCATTTCTGCCAAACGCCTGGGAATCACCCTGGAACATCGATCGGTCTCGGTGTTCCGCCACTTCGAACAATTCCAGCAGATCAACCCGGTGGTCAAGGCGCCCACCCTGGTGCTGGATGACGGTGAGGTGCTGATGGACTCGACACTGATCATCGACTATCTGGAAACCCTGGCCGGCAACAGCCTGATGCCCGTCGAGCCGGGTCAGCGCCTGCGCGCGTTGCGCCTGATCGGCCTGGCCCTGGCCGCCAGCGAAAAATCCGTGCAGCTTTACTACGAGCGCAACCTGCGGCCCGAGGAGATTCAATTCGAGCCCTGGGTGCAGCGGGTCGAAGGACAATTGAAGGCAGCCTATTCGGCGCTGGAGCGAGAGCTGGAAAAGCAGCCGCTTGAGACTGACGGTTCGATTGCGCAGGATGGCATCACGCTGGCCGTGGCCTGGAGCTTCACCAACCTGGTGGTGCCGGACCAGGTGAGTGCGGCGCAGTTTCCGCGGATTGCTGCATTCACGGCATATGCCGAGGGGCTTGAGGTGTTTGTCAGTACGCCGATTGACTGACAGATTCATTTCGCCTGAACAGCCGTCATCGCGAGCAGGCTCGCTCCCACAGTAATCTGCGTCGTACGCGGAGTTTGTGTTCGCCATCAATCCATTGTGGGAGCTAGATGAAAGTTAATTTATTAAGTCGCGGGCAATTCTTGGCAAAATGCTCGTAACTTCGTAATGAACTGCTTATCAGGCCAGCCCTATGACCCGCATCTTGACCATCGAAGACGACGCCGTGACCGCCCGGGAGATTGTCGCCGAACTGAGTAGCCACGGCCTCGAGGTCGACTGGGTCGACAATGGCCGCGAAGGGCTGGAGCGTGCAGTCAGCGGCAACTACGACCTGATCACCCTCGACCGCATGCTGCCCGAACTCGATGGCCTGGCGATCGTCACCACTCTGCGGACCATGGGCGTGGCCACGCCGATCCTGATGATCAGCGCCCTGTCCGACGTCGATGAGCGCGTGCGCGGCCTGCGCGCCGGTGGCGACGACTACCTGACCAAACCCTTCGCCACCGATGAAATGGCCGCCCGGGTCGAAGTCCTGCTGCGTCGGCAGAATACCGTGACCGCCGAGGCCACGACGCTACGGGTGGCGGATCTGGAGCTGAACCTGATCAGCCACGAAGCCAGCCGCGACGGTCAACTGCTGACGCTATTGCCCACCGAATACAAACTGCTGGAATTCCTGATGCGCAATACCGGACAAATACTCTCTCGGATGATGATTTTCGAGGAAGTCTGGGGTTACCACTTCGACCCCGGCACCAACCTGATCGACGTACACATCGGCCGACTGCGCAAGAAGATCGACCCGCCTGGCAATGCCCCACTGATTCGGACCGTGCGAGGCTCGGGTTATGTCATTGCCGAACCCGTCTAAAGGCTGGCGCTCTTCCAGCAGCCGTCTGCTGGCGCTCTACAGTTCGCTGTTCGTGATCTGGAGCGGGATCCTCATGGGGGTCATGTACTACGAGGTTTCCGCTTACCTGGACAACCTGGCCAAGCATTCGCTGATGCAACGCCAGCATCTGTTTTCGCGTTTCTCCGACGAGCAACTGGTGGACGCCCTCGCCGTCAGCATGACCTTCGACATCCGCGGCATCGACGCCTACGGCCTGTTCGATGCCCAACACCGTTACCTCAGCGGCGCCCTGCGCTACATCCCGAACGGCTTGCCGCTCGATGGCAAGATCCACATGCTGCGCGATTGCGATGCCTCCGACGACAGCGACGAGCAGATGCTGCCCGCCGACAGCTGCGACGCCGTGGCGACCCGCACCCTGGACGGCCGCTGGCTGGTGCTGGTGCGCGACAATGGCTCGCTGTTCGCCGTGACCCGGATCATCCTTCACGCCTTGTTCTGGGGTATGACCCTGACCATCGTGCCGGGCATTGTCGGCTGGTATTTGCTGCGCCGACGCCCATTGCGGCGCATTCGCGGGATTCAGGCCAGTGCCGAAGCGATCGTTGCCGGCGACCTGAGCCGGCGCTTGCCACTGTCCAATCGGCGTGACGAACTGGACATGCTCGCCGCTATCGTCAACGCCATGCTCGAACGCATCGAGCGCTTGATGAACGAGGTCAAGGGCGTGTGCGACAACATCGCCCATGACCTGCGCACACCCCTGACCCGTCTGCGTGCGCAGCTTTACCGCATGCAACAGCAAGCCGGCGAAGGCTCGCCGCAGGCCATGCAACTGGACCTGGTGCTGGCCGAGGCCGATACGCTGATGGCGCGTTTCCGTGGCTTGTTGCGGATCTCCGAACTGGAAGACCGCCAGCGTCGCTCCGGTTTCGTGCAACTGGACCCGGTGGCGTTGTTGCAAGAACTGCATGAGTTCTACCTGCCCCTGGCGGAAGACGACGGCCTGGTGTTCCAGTTGCACCTGCCCGCGTCATTGCCGCCTCTCAATGGCGACCGGGCGCTGATGTTCGAAGCGGTGGCGAACCTGCTCAGCAACTCGATCAAATTCACTCCGCCCGGCGGCGCGGTGATCCTGCGCGGGGTCAATGATGGCGGGCACACGCGAATCGAAGTGCTCGACTCCGGTCCGGGCATTCCCGAAGCGGAACGTGAAGCGGTGTTCCAGCGCTTCTATCGCGCCGAGACGGGCAATCATAAAAGCGGCTTCGGGCTGGGGCTGTCCATCGTCGCGGCGATTGTCAGCCTGCACGGGTTTACCCTGGAAGTGGGTAGCAGCGAACTGGGTGGCGCGCGACTGGTGCTTGATTGTCGGGAGAGTTTGATACCGCCGGCCTGAAATTGATCCCCTGTAGGAGCGAGCCTGCTCGCGATGGACGTCAACGATAACGCGTGCAGTCTGATTCGACGCGTCGACCTTGCGTCCATCGCGAGCAGGCTCGCTCCTACAAGGGATTGCTGGTGTTTATCCAGCCGGGTAATTGGCCCGCAGCGCTTCAAGCCCGCCCTGATAGATGCCTGTAAACAACGCCTCCACCTCCTCGTTGCTCACACCCACCGGCTCGAACCGCCCGGACCAGGTCACCCGCGCGCCCTCGCCTTGCGCTTGAACCTTGATCGTCGCCAGATAATCAGTCGCCGGAAAAGGTGCCTGCAAAATCGAGTAGCTGTAGGTTTGGCTCGCGTTGTCGAACGCTTGCAGGCGTTCGATCACCACGGCGCCGTCAGCCGTTTGCAGGCTACGCACGCGCCCGCCTTCGCTCAGCTCGCTCTTGGGAATGAACGGCAGCCAGTCCGGCAGCGAGTTGAAACCGCCAATCAATTGCCAGACCTGTTCGGCCGAAGCCGGGATATCGATGAAGGCTGATGCAGTTGCCATGAAATGTTCTCTCTAATCTAAAAGGTTCAAATGGCCAGGCTGTCGACGACACCGCCGTCGACCCGCAAGGCAGCCCCGGTAGTGGCCGAAGATAGCGGCGAAGCGACGTAGGCCACCAGATTGGCGACCTCCTCGACGTCCGCCACGCGCTGGATGATCGACGTCGGCCGGGCCTTGCGCACGAACGCATCGGCTTCGTCCCGGGCGCTGCGTCCGGATTCGGCCGTGGCGTCCTTGAGCATGTCTTCCAGGCCATCGGTAAAGGTCGGGCCGGGCAGGATCGCATTGACCGTCACGCCGGTGCCGGCCAGGCGTTTGGCCAGGCCATGGGACACGGCCAGGTTGGCGCTTTTGGTCACGCCATAGTTGATCATGTCCGCCGGGGTCGCCACGCCGGACTCCGAAGACAGGAAGATCACCCGCCCCCAGCCCTGCTTGACCATGTCCGGCGTGTAATGCCGGGACAGGCGCACGCCGGAGATCACGTTGACCTCGTAGAAGCGTGTCCACTCACTGTCCGGGGCGTCGAAGAAATCCACGGTGTTGAAGATCCCGAGGTTGTTCACCAGGATGTCCGCCCGAGGTTCGGCGGCGAACAATGTTGCGGCGCCTTCGGCGGTGCCGAGGTCGGCGGTCACGCCGCGCAATTGCGCAGCAGGAACACGCTGGCGAATGTTCGCCATTGCCTGCTCGACCTTGGCCGCGTCGCGGCCGATCACCACCACCATGGCGCCCGCCTCGGCCAGTGCCTGGCTGATGCCCAGGCCAATGCCGGCGGTGCTGCCGCTGACGATTGCCAGTTTTCCACTCAAATCAATCTTCATGCTCAAGCTCCAATGAGGGGCAAGGGTGCGCGCTCGGAAACCAGCTTCGCCTCACGCATTGCCTGCCAGAATGCAGCGGCCACTGCCGGGTTGGCCAACGAGAACTGCAACGCCGCCGCTTTGATGTCGACACCATAGGCCGCCGCAATGCGTTTGATCTGCTCGACCTTGTTGATGATCGCCGGGCTGGCCTTCTGGTATTCGAAGTGCGCACCACCGGCGAGGATGCCCGAGCTGTATGGGCCACCGACCACGATTTCGACGTTCTGCGCCAGGGCAGCGTCCATCAGACGCTGCAAGGCACGATCATGGTCGAGAAGAGTGTAGCGGCAGCATTTGTGCTCGCTGAAAATCCAGTGTGGGAGCGAGCCTGCTCGTGATGACGGAGTGTCAGGCGACATCCTTTTTGCCCGATAGACCGCTATCGCGAGCAAGACTCGCTCCCACAGGTATTCAGCGAACGCTAGATTCCGCAGGGTTTGGTGCTTTACTGAAAAAACCCTCATAAACCCACCGAGAACCCCGGCATGAACCGCAACGATCTGCGCCGCGTGGACATGAACCTGCTGGTGATTTTCGAAGCCCTGATGTTCGAGAAGAACCTGACCCGGGCCGGGGAAAAGCTGTTCCTCGGCCAGCCTGCCGTCAGCGCGTCGCTGGCCAAATTGCGCGATCTTTTCGACGACCCGTTGCTGGTGCGCAACGGACGCACCCTGGAGCCGACCCTGCGGGCGTTGCAGATACTCAAGGAATTGCAGCCGGCGATGGACACCATTTCCGGTGCGGTCAGCCGGGCCAAGGATTTCGATCCCTCCACCAGCCGCGACGTGTTTCGTATCGGTCTGTCGGACGACGCCGAGTTCGGGCTGTTTCCGCCGCTACTCAAGCAGATTCGTGAAGAGGCGCAGAACGTTGTGGTGGTGGTGCGCCGGGTGAATTTCCTGCTGATGCCATCGATGCTGGCCAGTGGCGAGATTTCCGTCGGCATCAGCTATACCACAGAATTGCCGGCCAACGCCAAGCGCAAGAAATTGCGCGACTTGAGCGTGAAAATCCTGCGCGGCGATGACCGCCCCGGCCCGTTGACCCTGGACGAGTTCTGCGAACGCCCTCACGCACTGGTGTCGTTTTCCGGGGACCTGAGCGGTGCCATCGACAACGATCTGGCCCGGATCGGCCGTTCGCGCCGGGTGGTGCTGGCGGTGCCTCAGTTCGCGGGGTTGCGGGCCTTGCTGGCGGGTACTGACATGCTCGCCACCGTGCCGGATTACGCGGCCAGTGCGTTGATCGAAGGCAGCAGCCAGTTACGGGCGGACGATGCGCCCTTTGATATCAACCTGTCCGAACTGTCGATGGTCTGGAACGGGGTCAACGATAACGATCCGGCAGAACGCTGGTTGCGCTCGAAAATTGCACAGCACATGGCAGCGCCACTATCGGGGCATTGATCGACTGCAGAAACATCGGTTCAGACTCGCGCAGGTACACCGGCATGTCGGTCACTGGTGGCATGGCCGGAATCTCGAAATACATCTGCACCACCCAGCCACGGTGATAGCTGGCGTGGTTGACCACGTGCATCAGCATCGCGCCGGCGCTCATGGTGCCGCTTTCGCCCGAGACAAAGGTGAATTCCAGGAGCTTGTCCAGGGAGGCATCGGTTTGCCGGGCGCTCCAGTCGCAGTACCAGCGATCGATGGTTTTTTGCGCCATGCGCAGTTCGGACAGATCGGCATGCAACAGGTCGTGCGAGGTCTTGAAGCCATGCCCCCGGCCTTCGAGGTGCGCCTGCCAGATGCAATCGACCACGTACACGTGATTGAGGGTGCCGATCATGTTTTTGAACACCGACACCCGTTCTTTCTTGACTTCGCCCGGTGGGAGCGCCGCGAGGCTGTCAAAAAGGCGCTGATTGGCCCAGCGTTTGTAATCGGCCAGCAGGCAGGCCGTGCGTACGGTGATCATCAGAGTTCTCCGATGGCGGTAAGCGCACCTTCCAGCATAGACCCGATGGGCGCCAAGCAGTGCCAGCCCTGATCATCGGTCGTCCAGGCGTTTCACCACGAGTTCGGCGAGTGCCAGGCAACTGGTCAACCCCGGTGATTCGATGCCGAACAGATTGACCAGCCCCGCCACCCCATGTTCGGCCCGACCACTGATGAGAAAGTCGGCGGCCGGCTCGGTCGGCCCGCTGATTTTCGGGCGAATGCCGCTGTAGGCCGGTTGCAGGCTGTTGTCCGGCAAACCCGGCCAATAGCGCCGGATTGCCTGATAGAACCCCTCGGCCCGGCGGGACTCGACGCGGTAATCAATGTGCTCGACCCATTCGACATCCGGCCCGAAGCGTGCCTGCCCGCCCAGGTCCAGCGTCATGTGCACACCCAGTCCCGCGCTCTCCGGGGCCGGATACACCAAGTGGCGAAACGGCACCCGGCCATTGAGACTGAAATAACTGCCCTTGCACAGATGCGCCCGGGGAATGAATGGTCCAGGCAGACCGACGATGCTGCTCGCCACCTCGGGCGCGGACAGCCCCGCGCAGTTGATCAATTCGCGGCTGCACAGCGTCATGGGTTGACTGCCGCCCATGTGCAACTCAAAACCCTGATCGATGCAATGGGCTGACAGCAACGGCGTGTGCAAGGCCAGCGTCGCGCCAAACCTCTGGGCATCGCCCTGAAGCGCCAACATCAGCCCGTGGGAGTCGACAATGCCGGTTGACGGCGACCACAACGCCGCGACGCAGGACAACGCCGGTTCAAGCACCCGGGCCTGCGGGCCATCCAGCCATTGCAGGTCATCGACACCATTGGCACCCCCCTGCTGCAACAGACGCTGCAAAGCTGCGCGCTGCTGCTCATCGGTGGCCACGATCAACTTGCCCACGCGCCGGTAATCGACACCGTGTTCGTCGCAATAGGCGTAGAGACGCTGCTTGCCCTCCACGCACAACCGCGCCTTGAGACTGCCGCCAGGGTAATAGATGCCGGCATGAATCACTTCAGAGTTACGCGAGCTGATGCCCGTGCCGATGCCCTCACCCGCCTCGACCACCAGCACGTCGCGCCCGCTCATGGCCAGGGCCCTGGCCACCGCCAGCCCGACCACGCCGGCCCCGATCACCACGCTTTGAATATCGATGTTCAACGACCCAGCCTCCCTCTCACCCCGTTCCTCGCCAATGCCAGGGAACTCTCGGCGACCGCCACGCATCCTAAACTATGTGGTACTTCCCTTATGCTGTCGGAGGACACCGTCATGCGCCGCATGTTTATCCTTTCTTCCCTGGTACTTTGTTTACCCTTCGGTTCGGCTCTGGCCAAAGTGGATGCGGGTGACGTCGCCACTTCCGCCGGGGTTTCCGCGTCGCTGTACTCGACGTTCAAAGACGACAAACTCATGATTCCCGCCCGGGATGACGCTTCCAGCTTCGTCGCCAGCGGCGGTGCAATTCGTGGTGCTTACCTGGAGGCGCTGTTGAAAAAGGTCCGCCAGGACAATCCCGCCCTCAACAACGCAAGCGACGAGGACCTGGCCCGCGCCATTCTCGTCCAGGAAGGCGTTGCCACCGATCACTGAAGATCGTCATCGCCAGCGGTGGGGCTTGTGACACCGGGATAGCGTTTCCGGCCCTACCTGGCGTGCGTGCCAGTGGACAAGCGTGCCCACCCGGCCACGAGCTGCGCGTTGATACTCACCCCGCCGCACACCACGATTACCACGTCATTGGCGTCGGCAATCGCCGGGTGATCCAGGTAGGCAATCGCCAATGAAACCCCGCACGCCGGTTCGACCAGCTGACGCAAATCATTGGCGTAACGCACCACGCCCATGATCGCCTCATCATCACTGAGCACCACGCACTCATGGGAGAAATCGCCGATGTGCTTGACCGGCCAGGCGGCCACTTGCGCGGCGCCCAGGGAGGTGGCGACCGTGTCGATTTTCGGCAATTTGACCGGGTGCCCGGCCGCCACCGCCGCGGCGAACGACGCCGCGCCTTCGGTTTCGCAGGCTACGATGCGGCAATCGGTGTGCCGATGACGAATCAGTCCGGTGAGCAGCCCCGCCAGTAAACCTCCGCCGCCCACCGATGTCACCAGCACATCCACTGGCGGGCAGTCTTCAAGGATTTCATCGACCATGGTGCTGTGCCCTTCCCACAACACCGGATGGTCAAAGGCCGGCACAAATTCACAGCGTGGGTCCTGGGCGAGTTCCCGTGCCCGTTGATTGGCGTCGTCCCAGACCTTGCCGTGCACGATCACCTCGGCGCCGGTATTGCTGATCCGCGCCCGGGTGCTTTGCGCGGTGGTGTGCGGCACCACGATGCATGCCTTGAGCCCCAGGCATGCAGCGGCCATGGCCGTGGCGAGTCCCGCGTTACCGCCGGAGGGACAGACCACCTTGCGCTTGCCCTGCTGCGCCGCCCGGCTGCACAGCAAGCCAATGCCGCGTATTTTGAACGAGCCGCCAGGTTGCAGGTTTTCCAGTTTCAGCCAGATACGGCGGGTCGGGGTCGACAGGCCAGGGTGCAGGATCAAAGGCGTGCGGATGTGCAGCATGTCGGTTCCTGTTACACGCCACCGGCTCGCCGAACAGGTCAACGAGCCAGCGGTGAACGGTCCTCTGATGCAAGTTTAGTTCACCCGGCCTCGGGGCGACCGTCTCAGCGGTCCGGCGCCGGGCTGCGCAATGCGAGGGGACAAGACGGTATCTACACTTAAAATTAAGCCTGTTCGTGGAGGCACCATGAAAATCTCCGCCAAATTGGCGTTTTTCGCCGTCGTCAGCACCCTCGCCTACCTCACCCTGGCGATCTGGGGGCTAGGTGGTTTCGCGACTTACTTCAGCCACGGTTCACTGGTCGTCGTTGCCCTGGCCACCCTGATCATGGCTGTCGCTTCTTTGTTCACCGAGGTCAACCTGAGTTCGGGGGAACGCGAAGACCGGGCCAACCGCTGGGTCATTCCGGCCTTCGGCGTGATCGGGTTGCTGAGCGGCTTTCTGCCGGCCTATACCGACCGCATCGATTTCTGGACTTTTGGCGGTGAAGGCGTGCGCTGGCTCGGCGCGCTGTTGTTTATCCTGGGTGGCGCGCTGCGGTTGTGGCCGGTGTTTGTGCTGGGCAAGCGCTTCAGCGGGCTGGTGGCCATTCAACCGGGGCATCGACTGGTCACCGAGGGGATTTACCGCAACCTGCGCAACCCCAGTTACCTGGGGATAATGGTCATCGGCACCGGTTGGGCACTGGCCTTTCGCTCTGGTGTCGGGCTGATATTGGTGGCGCTGACGCTGGTCCCGCTGATCGCGCGCATTCACTCGGAAGAGGCCTTGCTCAGGGCGCAGTTCGGCAGTGAATACGAGGCCTATTGCGCACGCAGCTGGCGGCTGATCCCCGGGGTTTACTGACTGGAACAATGATCCCCTGTGGGAGCGAGCAGGCTCGCACACATTAGACCGCTTGCAGACGCAGACCTGCGGCATCCACCAGAACCCGAACCGAATCATAACTGGCCAACGTCCCATGCAACGTCTCGATCGGATGCTCATGGGTCGCCGTGACAATCATCAAGTTCGCCCCCGCCGCCTCGGCCGCCAGAATCCCCACCGTGGCATCTTCAAAAACCAGGCACTGCCCGGCCTCGACACCCAGGCGACGGGCCGCGAGGCGGTAACCGGCGGGATCCGGTTTGCCAGCAGTCACATCCTCGGCGGTGATCATGACAGCAGGCTCGGGAATCCCCGCCGCCGCCAACCGCCGCAACGCCAGTTCCCGCGGGGCGGAAGTGACGATGGCCCACTGGCTGGCAGGCAAGGACCGCAGGAATTTCCCCGCGCCAGCCACTTCCAATACCCCGTCGACGTCGACGATTTCCGCTTCGGTAATCCACGCGGCTTCGGCCTCGGCATCCACCCCGGGCAAACCCAGGCGCCTGATGGTGTCGATGGCGCGAGCGCCGTGAATGGTCGGCAGGAAGCTGTCGACATCGACACCATGGCGCACCGCCCAGGTGGTCCAGACCCGCTCGGCGGCGGCAATGGAGGTCAGGACGGTGCCGTCCATGTCGAACAGGAAAGCACGGTAGGTCGAGTTGAAAACAGAGTGATCGGACAAGGAAAAGAACCTCGCGGGTGCCGGACGGATTTGCCCGGCAATGTAGCATCTGCGCGCAGGTCAGTTGAGTCGTTTGGACTTGAAGGTCTGGCCCACGCAATCGAGCAGCCCGCCAATCATCCAGGGTTTCTTGATGAACGAGACCGCGTGCCGCACGCCTGCGCTTTCAGGGGTTTCGAAACCGGACATGATCATGATCGGCTTGTCCGGCCAGCGATCGCCGAACTGGTTGGCCAGGTCCGCGCCGTTGAGCGTGCCGGGCATGGTGATATCTGTCAGCAGCATACCGACATCCGGAGCATGCTGTTCCAGATAGATCGCTGCCGCGTCCGCACTGATTTTCGGCTCGACGACAAAGCCTTCCTCCTGAAGAATCTCACAGAGAAACTCCAGGATCAGCGGGTCGTCCTCAACCACCAGAATCAACCCGCCGGGAAGATCCCCGCCCGCCGTCGGTACTCGACTCATGACCGTGCCGCTCTCTGATTGCCACAATGATTTCGCGGATTCTGACCCGCCACTTAAAAGGTATGAGCAGCGGACTCGGCGGAAATTCATTTTTGTTGCAGCCAGGTGACCGGTAACAAGCGTACTGATCAATTTTGCCCATCAGGCGGCACGCTATCCCTGAGCCCTGCGGAAAAAACCTGTGGGAGCGAGCCTGCTCGCGAATGCGGTAGTTCAGCCAACATCGATAGCGACTGACACTACGTCTTCGCGAGCAGGCTCGCTCCCACATGGACCGCGGTGGCCGGGCTTACTGCGACATTTCGCTTTTTTTCATCGCATCCTTGGACATGGCGTCTTTTTTCATCGCGTCCTTGGACATTGCATCCTTGGACATGCTGTCTTTGGACATCGCGTCCTTTGACATCGAATCGGTCTTCTTCATCGCATCCTTGGACATGGCGTCCTTGGACATTGAATCCTTGCTCATGCTGTCATTACTCATCGTGTCAGCAGCGAACACAGAGGCAGCACCAACGGCCAGGCACATGGACAGAACAACAGTGGTCAGTTTTTTCATGATGAAACTCCTTGGAGCGTGGGTTTACGGACGGTGAATGTTTGGGACGTTCATCAGCTGCCACCGAACCAGTTGTAGCCCTGGTCTTCCCAGTAGCCGCCGCTGTAGGTGTTGCTGACGAAAATCGCCTGAATGTGTTTGGGGTTCTTGTAGCCAAGCTTGGTGGGCATGCGCAGCTTCATCGGGAAGCCGTATTCGCGCGGCAGCACCGCGCCGTCATAAGTCAGCGTCAACAGGGTTTGCGCATGCAGTGCGGTGGCCATGTCGATGCTGGTGTAGTAGTCGTCGGCGCATTTGAAGCCGACGTATTTGGCGTCGGTGTCGGCGCCGATGCACTTGAGGAAGTCGCTGAAGCGCACACCGCCCCAACGCCCGATCGCGCTCCAGCCTTCGACGCAAATGTGCCGGGTGATCTGCTCGGTCTGGGCCATGGCCCGCAGTTCTTCGAGGCGCCAGTTGCGTTTGTCGGCGACCAGGCCGGTGACTTCCAGGCGATAGCCCTCCTCCTCCACCGTCGGCGCTTCGTCGATGCCGTAAAAGGCATTGAAGGGAAACGGCCGGGTGATCATCGATTCGGGATAGGTCGGCGCCATCGCGTTGGGGTTGAACAACCAGCCCTGCACCCGATCGTTGAAGCGCGACATGGACGACAGCGCGGTCTCGACGCTTTCGTTGTCGGTGATGTTGCAGCCGGACAACATCGCCACGCCGCCGAGGGTCAGACCACGCAGCAGGAACGAGCGGCGCGAGCGGTCTTCGATCTGCGGGGCGAGGATCTTGCGGGCATCGGTGAGGATCGAAGTCTCGTCCAGCCCGGGGATCTGGATGCGCTTTTTCATATCTGCTCCTTGCGGCCGACAATCATGGCCAACAGCGTTTTCGGAACCAGCGCAACCATCACCAGATGCACCGCCACAAAGGCCACCAACAGCGCCATGGTGAAGAAGTGCACGCGGCGTGCGCCCTCGTAGCCGAACAGCAATTCACGCAACAGCGGGAACTGCACCGACTTCCACAACACCAGCCCGGAGAGCACCAGCAGGAGGATGTCGACCATCACGAACAGGTATGCAAAACGCTGCACCTGGTTGTAATGACTGAGATCGGTGTGCCCGAGTTTTCCGCGCAAGGCGGCCCACAGATCGTGCAACACGCCTTTGGGCGAAACCGGGAAGAAACGTCGCTTCAGGCGCCCGCTGAACAGGTTGAAGGCCAGGTAGATCAGGCCGTTGATCGCCAGGAACCACATCGCTGCGAAATGCCATTGCAGCGCGCCACCCAGCCAGCCGCCGAGGGTGATCGACTTGGGAAAACTGAATTCGTAGATCGGCGAGGCGTTGTAGATGCGCCAGCCACTGGTGACCATCACCAGCACCGCCAGGGCGTTGAGCCAATGGGTCAAGCGTAGCCAGCGTGGATGACTGGACTTGGGTGAAGCAGTGCTCTGCGACATGTCCGGCTCCCGTTCGTTGTTGTTCGTTGGAGCCGAGTATGGGAGCCGGAAGATCGCCAAATCCTCACGTAAAGTTAAATTAAACGTGATAACTGGCCCTCAAGGCCACCGCAAAACCTGTAGGAGCGAGCCTGCTCGCGATGGTGTGTCAGACGACACAACGGTGCCTGTTACACCATCGCGAGCAGGCTCGCTCCTACAAGGTTTTGTGTAGACCGCAAGATGGGCATTTATGGTTAAATGCCGCCCCTTTCCACGCCATCGACCCGATCCAATGAACCCTGAAGCCCTCGCCATCCTCAACCAGCACCTGCTGACCGCCCTGGCGGCCGCCCCCGCCGAAACCCGCCGCCTGTTCCACGGGCGTGGGCGCTGCTGGCCGGGGCTGGAGCAGGTGACCGTGGACTGGTTGCAGGGCGTGGTGCTGGTGGCGCTGTTCAAGGAGCCGGAGGTTGCGCAACTGGAAGACCTGAAGCAGGTGCTGATGGCGATCACCGAGTCCGCGCAATGGGCCCAGTCCGGTGCCCACACGCTGCTTTTGCAACATCGCTACCTGCTGCAAAGCACCACCGAGTGGCTGCTGGGGGACGTCATCGAGGAAATGACCATCACCGAGGGTGGCCTGAAGTATCGGGTCGATCTGGGCCGCAAACAGAACACCGGGCTGTTCCTCGACATGCGCTACGGCCGCGATTGGGTCCGCGCCAATGCCGAGGGCAAGCGGGTGCTGAATCTGTTCGCCTACACCTGCGGTTTCTCGGTGGCGGCCATCGAAGGCGGCGCGAACCACGTGGTCAACCTCGACATGTCGAGCCCGGCCTTGAACCGTGGCCGTGACAACCACCGGCTCAACGGCCACGACATGAGCAAGGTCAGTTTCCTCGGCCACGACCTGTTCAAATCCTGGGGCAAGGTGATCGGCAAGGGGCCGTACGACCTGGTGATCATCGACCCGCCGTCGTTCCAGAAAGGCAGCTTCCTGCTGACCAAGGACTACCAGCGCGTACTGCGCCGTCTACCGGAATTGCTCAGCCCTCAAGGTACCGTACTGGCGTGCATGAACGACCCGGCCTTTGGCGCCGATTTCCTGATCGATGGCGTGACCCGCGAAGCCCCGAGCCTGCGGTTCGAACAGCGGCTGGAGAACCCGCCGGAGTTTCCGGATGCCGATGTCGAGTGTGGGTTGAAGGCCTTGGTGTTTCGGCAGTAACACCGGGCCTGTGGGAGTTTCAGCGTGGCTGCAACACCAGCGCAAACAACTCGCCATGCCCGTTCACATTGAGCTTGTAATAGAGGTTGCGCCGGTGCACTTTCACCGTCTCCGGGGAAATGCCCATTTGCTGGGCGATGGCCTTGCTTGAGAAGCCCTGGAGAATCAGGCGTGCGGTTTCGATTTCCCGCAGGGTCAGGCGTGCGTCGAAGCGATCGAGCAAGGTCGCCAGGTCCCCGGCCGGTGGTTCGGCGACCGGCCCTTCCGGCGGCAGTAAATCCAGGTGTCGACACATCGCCGCCAGCACCCAGTCACGCACGCACAGCAAGCGGCCCTGTTCCTCGAGGCTGAAGCGTGTCGAACGCCCCAGGGACAGGCCAAGCACGGCGCCGTCGACGTTGACCATGAACTGTAATTCGTCGCCACCGACCACCCTTCTGAAGTAACTCAGGTAGTACTCGCTGTGCTGGAACTGGTCGGGGGCCACCGATTCGAGGCTGTGCAAACCGTCGGCGATGCCCGCGCAGGCGGCTTGATAGAACGGATCGAGCAGGTACATGCCGGCGCGGTAGTCCGCCAATTCTTCCTGCTCATCAGGGTTGCCCTTGGCATCGAAATCAATCAGCAGGCGCGGCACATGGCCCGGGCGCATCAGTGCTACCAGCGCGTTATCCAGCGGCACCAGCAAGCGCAGGGTATCGACCAGCGCACGCCAGAAACCGTCCTGCCCCACCGCCGTGAAGACCCGCGCCAGCCCCTGGTGCACCGGCAACTCTTTCAACAACGCGTCCACGCACTACCCCTTTTGAGTAACCCATGATGGGAATGGGTGAAGGCCACCCCGGTCGATACGCTGCAAACTCCTGATTACCACCGGCCGCCACAGGCCAGGAGTGCCGCATCATGAGTCGTCACCGCTTGTATTTCAATCTGGGGTTTGGCGCCTGTCTGGCGGTTTCGCTGTCGGCTTTTGCAGTCGAAGCCCCGACGGTGCACGTGTACAACTGGTACGACTACATCGGCCCCACCACCTTGCAGGACTTCAAGCGTGACACCGGGATTGCGCCGGTCTACGACACCTTCGACAGCGCCGAAGTGCTGGAAGGCAAGTTGCTCACCAGCCGCAGCGGCTACGACGTGGTGGTGGCCAGCAACTTCAGTCTGCCCACGCTGATCAAGGCCGGCGCCCTCGCCCCCCTGCCCCGCGCGCAGATGCCGGACTTCAAGAACATGGACACCGAACTGTTGGCGAAACTGGCCAACAACGATCCGGGCAACCAGTACGCCGTGCCCTACCTGTGGGGCACCAACGGCATCGGCTACAACGTCGACAAAGTGCGCGCTGCGCTGGGTGACAAGGCGCCGGTGGATTCCTGGGACCTGGTGTTCAAGGAAGAGAACCTGGCCAAACTCGGCGAATGCGGCGTGGCCATGCTCGACTCGCCGGCGGAGATGCTGCCGGTGGCCCTGCACTACCTCGGCCTGCCGCCCAACAGCACCAACCCCGAGGACTACAAGAAGGCCGAAGCGCTGCTGCTCAAGCTGCGCCCGCATATCGCCTACTTCAATTCGTCGAAGTTCATCAGCGACCTGTCCAACGGCAACATCTGCGTGGCGGTGGGCTGGTCCGGCGCGATGCTCGAAGCCAGGAACACCGCCGAGCAGGCCGGCAACGGCGTGAAGATCGCCTACAGCTTGCCCAGGGAAGGCGCGCCGGTGTGGTTCGACACGCTGGTACTGCTCAAGGACGCCCCGCACCCGGAACAAGGCATGGCCTTCATCGACTACCTGATGCGCCCCGAGGTCATCGCCCCGGTCAGTGACCACCTCAACTACCCCAACGGCAACCGCAGCGCCACCACGCTGGTGGCCGAAGCGACCCGCAGTAACCCGGCCGTTTATCCGCCCGCCGAAGCCATGGCCACCTTGTTCACCCTTCAGCCTTTGCCGCCGGCTACCGAGCGCGTGCGCACGCGGATCTGGAGCAAGGTCAAAAACGGTCAATAAGAACACCACATGCCCCTGTGGTGCCCAACAAATATTCTTTTTTCTGCCACGATTCGAAGATGAGAAAACCATGAAACCACGCGCCCGTGACCTGAACATTCCAATCGGCCAACTGCAACCCGGCCCGCTCAATGCGATCACTGACGTCCCCGGCGTACGGGTCGGCCACAGCAATGTACGAGGCCGCACTGCCAATGGCCGCGACATCCTCACCGGCGTCACCGTCATCGAACCCCGTGCCGGTTCCACCAGCCAGCAACCGTGCTTTGCCGGTGTGCATGTGCTCAACGGCAACGGCGATGCCACGGGGCTGGAGTGGATTCGCGAAGCAGGCTTGCTGACCAGCCCCATTGCCTTCACCAACACCCACAGCCTGGGCGTGGTACGCGATGCGCTGATCGTGCTCGACCGTGAGCAGCAGCCGGATGACGGGCGCCTGTACTGGAACATGCCGGTGGTGCTGGAAACCTTCGACGGCCTGCTCAACGACATCAACGGCTTTCACGTGAAACCTGAACACGTGGCTCAAGCCCTGCATTCGGCGGCGGGCGGCCCGGTGGCTGAAGGCAATGTCGGCGGTGGCAGCGGCATGATCTGCCACGAGTTCAAGGGCGGCATCGGCACTGCGTCGCGCCGTTTGAACAGCGCCCAGGGCGGCTGGACGGTGGGGGCGATCGTCCAGGCCAACCACGGCATTCGCAATGAATTGCGCGTCGATGGCTACCCGGTCGGACGCTACATGGAACAGGTCGATTCGCCGTTCCTCAAGGCCTCGCTGCCCCATCCGGGCATGGGTTCGATCGTGGTCTGCCTGGCCACCGATGCGCCGCTGCTGCCACACCAGTGCACCCGCCTGGCCCAGCGCGCCAGCCTCGGCCTGGCCCGCACCGGCGGTGGCAATGAAGACCACAGCGGCGACATCTTCATCGCCTTCGCCACCGGTAACGATCACGTGCCGTCGGCCGCCTACGAGAGCAAGAAAGCACCGACCACCCACAACCTGAGCATGGTCAACAACGACCACATCAGCGAGCTGTTCCTGGCCGCCACCGAAGCCGTGGAAGAAGCCATCATCAATGCCCTGCTCGCCGCCGAAACGGCCGAAGGCAACGGGCACGGGGTGCAGGGGCTGGATGCCGAGACCCTGCTCAAGGCGTTGCGCCGCGCCGGCTGGTCGGGGGACGCGACTAGCGGTACTTGAGTGAAACACTCGGTCTTTTTAGGATGAACTTACGCAGTCGCTTGCTTGCGCAAGCCGCTGCGTAGGTGGTGAGTGCACTGAACCCCTACCAAGCTCACCGCCTGCTTCACGCGCATCTTGAGCCTCTCGGCTCCACTTCCTCCCCATCAAGAGCTTTGAGGCTCTTTTTTAACCTCCGAAAACCAACACATCTCATTGCAGGAGCGAGCCTGCTCGCGAAAGCGGTGTGTCAGGCAGCATTGATGTTGGATGTGACACCGTCTTCGCGAGCAGGCTCACTCCCACAGGGGAAAGTCATTGTGTTTCGGTGGTGCACAACGACCGCCATGCCGCCTCCGCCAGCACGTCCCGATAGGCCTTCGGGCTGCCCTTGACCCGGCCCGACAACCAGGCGCGGCAGTAACTGTCCGCCTGGCCGACGATCAGCGACGGGATCAACTCCGCCGGAAGACTCCCCAGTTCATTACCCTGCGCCCCCAGCCATTCCAGCAACTGCCTGTTGCGCGTCTTGTTGCGGGTAGCGAGTTCGTCCTTGAACGGCCCCTTGGTGACGGCAAACCGCGCGTGGTACTGGAACCGCGCCCATTCCGGCTGGCTATCGACCCAGTCCACATAGCTGTGCACCAGCGCATGCACCCCTGCCTGAGTGGTTTTGGCCCCGGCCAGGTAACTGTCACGCAAGCGGGCCTGATCATCGAGGGCGGTAAAAAACAGCGCCGCCACCAGGCCTTCCTTGTTGCCGAAATGGTGATAGATCGCACCGACACTGGTATCGCATTCGGCGCGGATCATTTCGATGGTGGTGGCCTCGATCCCCTGTTCGTTGAACAGGGCGAGGGCCTTTCTGAAGATGTCGCGCTTGAGTTCGGCGCGTCGTCCTGGGTAGCAGCGTTCGAGCAGATCGGCGGTTTCCATGCGCAAAGACAGTCCAGAAAAGTGATCGGTGGAGGCTGGCGTTGCCAGCGAACAAGTGGCGCTAGGTTGACAGATTTCCCTTCGACAGAATACTGTTCCGTTACAGAACAATATTCTGTATCGGAATAATATTCCGTGAAATGTCATCCACAAGAGGCATCAAAATGAGTCAGTTCCTCAGCATGTTCAGCAGCGCAGGCCCGCAAGCGTTCAGCAAAATGGCCTGCCAGGTGGCGCCCTACTTCTCCACCATCAACCCGTTGGTCAAGGATTTGCGCAAAGGCAGCGCCACCGTGCACGTGCCATTTGCCCGGGAGATCACCAATCATTTGGGTACGGTGCATGCGATTGCGATGTGCAACGCCGCCGAGTTGGCCGCCGGGATGATGACCGACGTTTCCATTCCTGCCGGCGCACGCTGGATCCCCAAAGGCATGACCGTGGAATACCTGGCCAAGGCCAAGAGCGATGTGACGGCGGTGGCCGAGGGGGATGCGGTGGACTGGACCACCGAAGGCGACAAGATCGTGCCGGTGGACATTCACGATGTCGAGGGCAAGAAGGTGTTCACGGCGCGGATCACCATGAATGTGAAGCTGGCTTGAAGACTGACCGCAGTTAAAGGTGGGAGCGAGCCTGCTCGCGATAGCGGTGTTTCAGCCAACATTTATGGCGACTGACACTACGCCTTCGCGAGCAGGCTCGCTCCCACAGGGTGATTTGTGGTCAGACCAGGCGCAATCGAGGGCCGGCAGCCGGCACCGCATCGTCACCCAACCGCCCCCGCACAAACGCCTGGGCCTTGTGCGTCAACTGGTCCAGATGCCGGTCGCGCTGTTTTTCCGCGTCGGTCATGGCTCGCTTGCCATGCTTTTGCAGCAGGTAGGTATGAATCTGCCGCACTTCGAGCGAGCTGTAGATCGACGCCACATCCAGCAGCGCCATCAAGCCATCGGTGGCGTGGTCGCGGGTATTCATCAACACCTGGGTCGCACGTACGCCCACCACCTCAAAGCCCATCGCCTCGAAATACGGCACCTTGGCCACCGCGCAGGTCAACTCGGCATGGGGATAGCGGCCGACCATTTCCCGCAGCATCCGCCGGGCCACGCCCTGGCGCCGATACTCGGCCTGCACCGCCATGTACGCCACGCCGCAGGCCTCGGGGTCGTCCTGCACCGGCAGGTACAGCACAAAGCCAGTCACCTTTTGCGGGTCGTCTTCGTCCGTGGCGACGATCAACTCCACGGCAATGCCTTTTTCACCGTTCAGCGCCTCCAGGTACAGGTGCACCTCATAGCCGATCGCGTATTGATAGAGGTTGTACAGCAGGTTGCTGGGCGGGATCGCGACCATGCTGATGTCAGTCAGGTTGTCGACCACCATCTGCAGGATCTGGCTATTGATGTGCTCGGGGCACGGGCTCTTGAAGTGGCTGATAAGGGGCATTGCGGTGACAGGCTCCGGGGTCGAGGGCCGCCTATCATAGCGCGCCTGACACTGGCGGTCCGAAGGGTGATGGACAGACATCCCCCATTGATGGGCCATGCGCATCGCCGGCGAACGCCTGGCTGCGCTTTCGAGCCTGACGCCAGTGAGTCCGGCACACATTGTGCTGGATAAACTGGCCACTTCGCGATCAGGCCCGCTCCCTCAGGGGACTGCGGTTTTGCCCACTCCTCGATCTTCTGTGGGAGCTCGTCTGCTCGCGAAAGCGTCCACCACACCGGATAGGGGTGTGAGTGGGGAAGAATGGGTGGGTCAAGGCCCCAACTTTGAGGATTCCCACCCACTGCGCCACCAGAACTAAAACCCAAACCGCCAGCCTTTTGATATCAATCAGGTTTTTTTCTCGCCCCGGATCCCCCCGCGATTGGCGCACCTCTTGCAGCAGGCCAATGGCCAACGTCAGCCAACACCGGCGCGCCCCGAGGGGAACAACATGAATAAAATGCCTGACCTCAAGTCGCTCGGCTTTTTCCGGAAACCGGGCATCGCCGCTGTGATGCTGATCAACATCAGCCTCGGCCTCGGCACCGCCAACGCCGTGCCCCTGGATGATTTCGGTCCGCCACCACCGACGGACCCCTCGGCGTTTAGCAATCCGCCGGCCGACACCAATGCCGCGCTGGATGCCATAAAGGCCATGCCACCCGTCAACCAGGGCGCCATCGCCCTGCCCAATGGCGTTTTTGGTACCCGCACCACGCCAACGGTCGACAACGTGCTGCCGCCAAACCTGCAGACATCCTTCAAAATCCCCACCAATGGCAAGCCCAGCCCATTGTTCGGGGCCCAACCGTACACGCAGCAACTGCTGCTGTTCGAAGAATTCGGCACGGACAAACTCGACCCGACACTGCCGGCACCACCCCTGACCTTCCCGGTTCCGCTCGTCGGCCCGGCGCCCACGCAGGACCCGAACAACATCGCCCGCAGCGGCCCTACGCCCTCGGCGCTGGAAGCCTTCATGCGCCAGCCGGGGCTGTTCCCGTTTCCGTCGCAGTTTTCCAACGTGCTGGACCGCAATCCGTGGAAAACGCAGGTCGAAGCCTTCCTCAACCGTCACCCGGTCGGCTCGCCGGCCGAAGGTCGTCCGCCAGGAAAAGGCTGGTCGCACCAGCGCTGGAACGAGTTCTACCCACAGGTCGCCTTCAAGACGGCTCAAGCGGGCGCCCAGCTCAACAGCGGCATGCGCGACCGCAGGCAGTTGCACAACTATGCCGTCGGTGAGTTCGGGCCTGGGGGGCTCTACAACCAGACCTCGGACACCCCGGTCATAGCGGGCACTACCAAAGGCATAAATACCCGCTTTCACCCCAACATGCCGATTCAGAACCACAAGGCACTCTGGACCTTCGACGGCACCTTTCCGCCAAAACTGTTGATGGTGCGGTACGGCCAACCGGTGCTGATGCGCCACTACAATGCCCTGCCGATCGATCCGTCGGCCAACATGGGGTTTGGCCTGCACACCCTCACCACCCACGAACACAACGGCCACTCCCCGGCCGAGAGCGATGGCTTTTCCGGTGCGTTCTTCTTTCCGGGGCAGTACTACGACTATCGCTGGCCGATCCAGTTGGCCGGTTACGACACCATCAACACCAGCGCTCAGGATCCGCGCGCGGCGTTCCCCTGCGGCCCCGGTGAAACCCTGTTCGTCAACGATGCCACGCCCGGCCTCAAAACGTGCAACAACGGCAGCATCAAGATCCGTGGCGACTGGCGCGAAACCATGAGCACCCACTGGTTCCATGACCACATGGTCGATTTCACCGCGCAGAACGTCTACAAGGGCAACGCTGTGATGATGAATTACTACAGCGCCCTGGATCGCGGTAATGAAGCGCTTGAAGATGGCGTCAACCTGCGCCTGCCCAGCGGTTCGGCATTGCCTTGGGGCAACCGCGACTATGACGTCAACCTGATGCTGGCCGACAAGGCCTGGGACGCCAATGGCCAACTGTGGTTCAACCCGTTCAACACCGACGGTTTCCTCGGCGATCAGCTCCTGGTCAACTGGCAGTACCAGCCACGCCTGAACGTGCGGGCGCGCAGCTATCGTTTCCGCATCCTCAACGGCTCGGTGTCGCGCTACTTCAGGATCGCGCTGGTGCGTGAAGTCGCCGGCACCGGCGGCGAATACCCCGGCCCGGCCGGTTCCGGCCTGTCTTATACCCGGGTACCGTTCCACTTGATCGCCAACGACGGCAACCTTATGGAACATGCTGTGCCGTTCGACGGCAGCATGGACCTGGAAGGTGATGGCAACACTCAGAACCACAATGCCATCCTGCCCGCCATGGGTATCGCCGAGCGTTACGACATCATCGTCAACTTCGCGAAAAACGGGATCAACACCGGCGACAAGTTGTACTTCGTCAACCTGATGGAGCACCAGAACGGCAAGGGACCGGAAGCTACACTGCTGACTCTGGCCGATGTCCTGTCCGGGAAGTACAAGGCGGTACTCAAGCTGGGCAGCAAAGGGCTGGAATGGGACGGCGGCGACCCGGCGGTGGGCAAGTTCATGCAGATGGTGGTCAAGCCTTATGCCGGCCAGGACGTGAGCATGAACCCCGCCGACTACGAACCCGCCAAACCGGGCAAGCCGGCCGGCAAGAGCATGATCCCGCTGACCATCAACCGCGACGACCCGGCGATGCAGGCCAAGCTCAAGGTGGCGCGGCATCGCGAGTTCATCTTCGGCCGCTCCGACGGCACCGACGAAGCCCCCTGGACGATCAAGACCGACGGTGGTTTAGGCTTCCAGATGGACCCTCGGATCATCAGCGCCGCCCCGCAACTGGCCAACGGCCCGACCCCTGCCGGGTTCTCCGGCGACGGTACCCTGGAAGTGTGGAAAATCAAGAGCGGCGGCAACGGCTGGAACCACCCGGTGCACGTGCACTTCGAAGAGGGGGTCATCCTCCACCGTGATGGCAACCCACCACCGGAATGGGAGAAATGGGCGCGCAAGGACGTCTATCGCATCGGTCAGGGCATCGACAGCTCGGTGGATGTGGAAATGGCGATCCGCTTTCGTGAATTCGCCGGGACCTACATGGAGCACTGCCACAACACCCAGCACGAGGACACGTCCATGTTGCTGCGTTGGGATATCGAGCATCCGGGCCAGTTCCAGTTGATGCCAGCGCCCCTGCCCGGCTGGGACGGCGTCACCTACGTCAACTCCGCCGCGCTGCCGACCTTCCGCACTGGCGATACACGTGATAACGACGATGGCGGTAACCAGAAACCGATCGCCAACCCCGACAGCGCCATCAGTAACACCGGCCAACCGGTGATCATCAACGTGCTGGCCAACGACACTGACCCTGACGCTAACGTGCCACTCAAAGTGGTGGGGCTCGAGCAACCGGACTCCGGCAAGGGCGTGGTCAGTACCGATGGTACGCGTGTGACCTACACACCACCGGCCACGGTCCCCTCACCGTTCACCGCGACCTTTACCTATAAGGCCGCCGATGCCAAGGGTGCGGAGTCGGAACCGGCGACGGTGTCCGTGGCGGTCTCGGCAGCGATCAACGAGAGCCTGATCGTCACCACCGCTACCGTCACCGCCCGCAGCAACAGCCGCTGGTATTGGGTCCTGTCCGGCACCACGTCGCGTTTCACGGGCAATAAGATCACGGCGACCGCCACGACCACGACCGGTACGGTGAACCTTGGCGCCGCCGTCCTGACGCAGACACCGACAGGCGCGCGCTGGAACATAGCGGTGACGACCGCCGGCAGTGGCCCGTCGCCTAGCCCGACAGCGACCATCAAATCGGCCTTCGGCAAAACCGTGACGGTGCCGATAAAGGCGAACTAGAGCGGGTTGATCGACGCCCGGTCCATGCAACGTGGATCGGGCGTTTTTCTTTTGTGCAGCGTACTCGGATTTTACATTCACCAAACTTCCAATGTGGGAGCGAGCCTGCTCGCGAAAGCGGAGTGTCAGGCGACATCTCTACAACAGGTTCGCCGCCTTCGCGAGCAGGCTCGCTCCCACAACAGGAATGTCGTTGACCGGAAGTTAACGTTCAGCCCGACTCACCGCTGCGGTGCCACCATCCGAAAGCGGATATTGATATCGTTGGACACCACACTGTCCGCCCACTCGCCCTCGCCTATCTTGAAGTCGTCACGCTTGAGCACCAGTTGGCCCTCAAAGATGCCGATGGCGCTCTCCGATTTCAGCAACACCGGCACACTCACTTCCCGAGTGAGCCCGCGCAGGGAAAGCTTGCCGGTGATGGTGTAGCGGTTGTCGCCCTGGGCCTTGATGGACGTCGACTCGAAGGTCGCCACCGGATAAGTCGCGGTGTCGAACCACGCCGTTTTTTGCAGTTCGGTGTTGGCGTCGCTGCTGCCGGCATCGATGCTTTTCAGGTCGATGGTCAGCACGGCATGGGCGGCGCCGGGGTTATCGGTGTCGAAGTCGAGTTTGGCCTTGAACTTGCCAAAGGTGCCGTAAGCTTTCGAACCCATCTGCTCATAGGTGAAACTCAAGGTGCTGGCCCTGGCGTTCACATCCTTGTATTCCACGGCTCCAGCAAACGGCACCAGGCCGAACACCAACGTGCCGGCCAGAGCGACGCAACGCGCGGATCGAAGGTTCATGGCACTCTCCGGGAGGGTTCCCGTCTTGAGTTGGCGTGCCGCACAGATCGGGTGGCATCAGTTGGACTAAAGCAAACAACCGGCGTTTATTCCACCTCGACCGTTGATTTGCGACCACCTGCCCGCGCTACCCGCCCCCCTCGCGCAGCCACGCCCGCCGCAACAGGTCGATCACCTCGGCATCCGAGGTCTGGGAAAAATCCATGTACCAATGGCCAATCGACATGAACCACTCGGGCATCAGCGGGCAGATCAACTCATCCACCTCTCTGCGCAGCGCCTGCACCGTTTCGATTGGCGCCACCGGCACCGCCACCACAATCCGCGATGGCGCCTGTACCCGCAGCGCCTGGATCGCCGCCCTCATCGAAGCGCCGGTGGCCAGGCCGTCGTCAATCAGGATCACCACCTGATCCTTGATCTGCACCGCCGGCCGCTTGCCCCGATAGACCTGCTCGCGGCGCAACAGCTCGCGGCTTTCCCGTTCGACCACGGCGTCGAATGCAGCCTTGGCAATCGGATGCACCCGCAGTGCCTCTTCATTACGAATCTGGATACCGCCGCTGGCAATCGCGCCCATGGCGTACTCCGGGTGGGACGGCACGCCGAGCTTGCGCACCAGCATCAGGTCCAGGCGAACCTTCAGCGCTGTGGCCACCTCATACGCCACCGGCACTCCGCCACGGGGCAAGGCAAGAACGATCACATCGGGACGGTTAGCGTAAGGCAGCAGCGGCTCTACCAAACGCCGCCCGGCCGCGGGCCGGTCTTGCAGGATGGAATGGGACAAGGGGTTCATTTAAAACCTCCCCAGGCAGGCATGCCTGTCATGCACAAGTACTACTAACACCACTCCCCCTGTGGGAGCGAGCCTGCTCGCGAAAGCGTCAGCACAGTCAACATCTAAACCACTGAACCACCGCTATCGCGAACAGGCAATCAAAAAAACCGCCTACACCAACCGCTCAATCTTCTGATGCTGCCACACCACTTTGTAATACAACGTCTGCAACACCAGCATCCCCAGATACGCCACCGGAAACGCCATCCACACCCCTTGCAGCCCGAACTTCGCATCCAGCAGATACGCCGCCGGCAACTGCACGCCCACCACGCACACAATGGAAATCCCCACCGGCACCATCACCGTGCCGCTGGCGCGCATGATCCCGCCGATGATCGCCTGGAAACCAAACACCAACAGACTCCAGAGCATGATGTGCAACAGGTGCTGAGCCATGTTGAGCGTCGCCTCTTCGGTGAGGAACGACGCCAGCAACCAGCTCGACAACAAATACCCGAGCACCACCAGGCCACCGGTCAGACACACATTGATCATCAGCCCGGTCTTCAGGATCGGCCCGATGCGCTCGATGCGCCCCGCCCCGATCGCCTGCGCCCCAAGAATCGACGCGGTAATCGCAATCGACAGCGCGGGGAACTGCACGTAATTGACGATCTGCGTCACCGCCCCATACGCCGCCGTCGCCTGGGAACCGTGCTGGTTCACCAGCGCCAGAATCACCAGCTCTGACAACGACAACACCACCATCTGCAACCCGGTGGGCAACCCGATGCGCAGCACCTTGCCGAGGATCGCCATGTCCAGTTTCATCGCTGCGAAGAACTCGCGGTCCGGCGCCAACGGATGGCCCTTGCCAAGCAAGCGCCACGCCAGCAACCCCATCGCCACCAGGTTACCCACCAGCCCGGCAATCGCCGCACTCTGAATCCCCATCGGCGCAAAACCCAGCCACCCGCGAATCAACACCGGCGTCAGCGCGAGCCCGACCATGGTCGACACCACCAGCGCCAACAACGGCGACAAGGTATCGCTCACTCCGCGCAACAACTGCGTGAACAACACAAACACCAGCAACGACGGCATGATCCACAACATCACATGGGCATACGCCACCGCATCGTCCAGCACATCCGCCGGCGTCTCCAACCCCACCAACGCCGACCGCGCAAACACACTCCCCACCACCGCCGCCACCAAGCCGATCAACACCCCCAACAACAAGGTCGCCCCGGCGATGGCCTTCACCAGATGCATCTCACGCGCCCCCCACGCCTGCCCGATCAACACACCCGCGCCGGCGCCGAGGCCGATGACCAGGGCGATGAAGAAAAACACGATGGGGAACATCCCCGACACTGCCGCCAGCGCCTGGGTGCCGAGCATCTGACCGATGTAGATGCTGTTGACCGTGCCGGACATGGATTGCAGGAAGTTCGACAGGACCATCGGGGCGAGGAAAAGCAGGTAGGTTTTCCAGAGGGGACGTTGGGGGTTCGGGGTTTGCATTCGGGAAGGTCCATTTCGATGGTGTGAGCGATGATCAAGGATAGCCGGGTGGCTGAACCCAAGAGGCAGTGAACCGGCTATCTGCAATGCGTTACAAGTTGGCTATTGCAGATTGCACGCTCCGATTCTCTATCGACGCACGTAACCAATTGTTTTTTATCACGTCAATGCTAAAGCATATTTGGCACAGGAAATGCGTTTGCTATGAGGACACCTCAATGCCTGACATTGTTCGGGCTCAACGCCGCGCAACCTGAGGCAGAAAAAATGAATGCCATTGACCTTCTGAAAGCCGATCACGAGAAAGTGAAATCCATCCTTGCCCAACTGAGCGAATCGACGGATAGAGCACAAAAAAAACGCAGTGAGCTACTGGATAAGTTGGAGTTAGAGATATCCACCCATACAAAACTGGAAGAGGAAATCCTCTACCCAGCGTTAAAGGAGGCCGGTACCAAAGAGCAAGATGTCATGTACTTTGAAGCCAAGGAAGAACACCGCACCGTGGATTCACTGGTACTACCAGACCTGAAGCAGACTGATCCAGGCACACCAGAATTCGCCGGGCGAGTAAAAGTCGTCAAAGAATTGCTGGAGCACCATATTGAAGAAGAAGAAACGGAAATGTTCCCTCAGGCGAAAAAGCTTCTTGGCAAAGCCAAGCTCGACGGCCTCGGAGAGCAAATGGAAGCGATGAAAGCCACTTATAAGAAAGAGTGGGCGGCAAATCATATGGCCGCCTGAATAAAGCCAAGGCACATAGCCCGGTCGAAGATCGGGCCTTTACTTTTCAACTCATGAAATTCCGACCGCTACGAATAGAGGGCCAGCTCGCACCAGATTGGCCAGGAACAGTACCGAGCCTTCCAACGCTTGCCGATTTGACTGCGAGCAACTTGCAAAATGACATTCGCCAACCGAAAAACCAATTTCTGCGCGAGCAAGTGATCAGCCATCCATCACAGTATTTTCACATCCATTGGCATACGGTGGATCCAGCTCCTTTTGTGTTTTCCAGCCCGCACCCCCATTGCGGGCTTTTTTTCGATTTCGAACTGGGTAAGGGAACCAATCAGCGGGGCGGAATAAGAAAAGCCGGTTACTCACAACACATTACCCAAACGCCAAACGACCCAGCCCACAGTCAATTAGCTAAACTTCATCAATAAACCACTTCGCGAAACCCTGAATGCGCTGATTTCGTCCGGCTTATAGTCGGCGCCGTCGCCCTAATGGCGATTCAGGTTTGGCGACCCGATCACAGAGAATGCGAAGGCTATCCGCTCTATTGCAGGTATCATCGCACCCGCAAAGCCGCTGTAATGGCGGCTGTGCACGGGAGACCTCAGGGTCTGCCGGTTTTCTCTGTTGCCGGTTCGCCAACCTGCGCACAGCTGCCACCCAATCGTTTGGCGACGACTGCGTGACGGCTTTTAGCCCATCAAACAGAGATCTTCAAAATGAATCGATACATGCCTCTTACCGGGATTGACCTGGTTCCGGCTTCCCTGCTCATCGACACCCAAGCCCCACTCGACGTTCTGCAAGCCATGGCCGACTACCGAATTCGGACAGTCACGCAGGTGCTGGAAAACATCGCCTACCGATCCGAACTTGGTTGCGACACCGTGGTATTGGAGGACTTTTCCAAGTTGCTGGTCATTCCGTTGCGCGATGGGTGTGATTTGATGGATGTGATTGGGCGGCGGTTACGGGCGCAGGCTGCGGAGTAGCAATATGCCCGTAACAAAGAGAAGAGCCGCTGCGACAGCGGCTCAATCTGGGAAACCTTCGATGATTTAAACAACTGGACAAGGGAACCGGACGACCACGAAATGATGGCTACTGTCATCGGTCTCTGGCACCTGCGTTCAGGCACTTGGTGCTGTCAATCAAAGGTATATTTGCCTTCGAGCATGAATGCCGGCTCTCTCCAGTTGGGTCCCCTCACAACTCTGAGCCCATTATTTTTTATAAAACCGGCATCACACATTTTCTTGACAAGTTTCAATAACCCTATGTTGTTCTCCACATGCGCCCAGTTAGCCAGATTATAAAGGCCATCAAGCCGAGGAAAGGAGATGCCTAATTCATTTTTGGTAAGAAATAGAATTACCTCTTCAGGTTTTTCGTTAAGTACGATGGTTGCAATGACGCTCATTACTTTACCCCTCCAAGTTCCTTGTACTCTCGTCCCCTTTGTTTTTCATCCGTTTCTATTGCCGTGAGTTTTCGGGTTTCGGCCATGGACCTTCGGATTTCGACTTGCAGTTTATCGAGCTCCAGATTGTCACGGTCGTTTTGTAGCATGGCTCATCCCTTCGGGCTTGCTGTTCAAAAGGTTCTCCCCGAACGGCCGGTGATCCCCCCCTTTTCTGCCCGGTCAATATTTCCCGTTTTTCACTTTTGGAATAGTGGGTTACTCCTGCCGAAGTTGTAGGCAGAATCCGAGAATGGAGCCGAAAAAGCCGATCGCTCACAAAACATCCCCCAAAGTGCCAATCGACCCCGCCCACAGTCGATTAGCTAAACTTCATGAGTAAAGCACTTCGCGAAACCCTGAACCTCAGGAGGCGAACATGAGCAAGCAACCTCAACCCCAAAGCCGTTCCAACCCCCAGCCCAGATCCCGCCCGCTAGTGCCGAACCTGCCGAGCAAAACCGGCAACAAGTCCGGTGGCTTGCGCGGCAACTATCCGCCGAAGAAGTCGTAATGCCCTCGGGTGTACGACAGGCTTTGCAACGGAGCCTGTCGTACTCCTGTCACTTCGGCATTACTTGCCTCTATATCGGACATTGTTTTCCACAAGCGACGTCGTACCTGTCCGGAATGATGGCCAAGGGCTACGCTCTCCACGGCATCTCGAATACACCTCGACCATGTCGCCAACAGATTCACATCCCTGACTCTGAAAACGTCTGCTCCTTTAACAACGCATCCAAGCCTTCGCGATGTCCCGTGTTGCCATAAACCCTGCTTTTTTCTGGCTCATTTACATGGAGTAAGCGTACATGCCCTTCCCCCCTCGTTTCCTCGACCACTACCGCAAAGCCGACCGCATCATGCTGGGCCTGGTCTGGCTGATGTTCGCTTTCGCGGTGGGCCTGGCGCTCTGGCACGACACGTTCAAGCAGGCGCTGCTGGTGGGCGGTGGTACCAGTGTGCTGTTGACGCTCTTGTATCGCGCCATCGGCGGGTCGCGGTGGATGCGCTGTTTGCTCGGCGTTGGCTTGATGGTGATGGCGGCGTTGCATATCAATCAGGCCGAGGGGGTCATTGAGTCGCACTTCGGGATTTTTGCGTTGTTGGCGGTGTTGACGTTTTATCGGGACTGGCTGCCGATCCTGGTGGCGGCGGTGACGATTGCGCTGCATCACGTGGTGTTTCATGTGCTGCAGCATCAGGGTTTTCCGGTGTTTGTGATGGCCCATCACGGTGGCTGGACAATGGTGTTCGTTCACGCCTTTTACGTGGTGATGGAGACGGTCGCGCTGCTCTATCTGGCGCTGCACAGTCAGGCCGATGCGGTGGAGAGCCAGGACATGCTGGACACGATGCTCGCCACCACGTCCCAGTTCACCACTGGTGCCGACCAGGGTGACAAGGCGCAGGTGCATGTGTCGCTGGCGCAGCGCTTCGATCAGTTCCTGGGGCAGATCACCGCGCTGGTGGACGGTGTGGTGCGTGACTCTCAGGGTCTGGGTCAGTTGGGCCAGGAGTTGGCCAAGGCCAGCAACACGCTGGAGAAAGGCGCGAAGCATCAGTTGACGGAAATCGCGCAGATGACCGGGTCGATGCAGCGCATGGGCGCTGCGATGGAGCACATCGTGGTGCATGTCGAGCATGCCGTTGAACATGCCGGCCAGGCCAGCGCGCAAGTCACCCGAGGGCAGGAAAGCGTGAACCGTGCGCGGCAGGAAATCACCCAGCTGGCCTCGCGCCTGGAAGGCACCAACCAGACCGTGCAGGTACTGGCCGGGCAGGCGCAGCAGATCGGTACGGTGCTGGAGGTGATCAGCAGCATTGCCGATCAGACCAACTTGCTGGCGCTCAACGCCGCTATCGAAGCCGCCCGCGCCGGCGAGCAAGGCCGGGGTTTTGCGGTGGTGGCCGATGAAGTGCGCAGCCTGGCGCAGCGCACGGCGGTGTCCACCAAGGAAATCAGGACCATCATCGAGGCCTTGCAGCAAGGCAGCCGCAAAGCCGTGGAGGCCATGCAGGACAGTCGCGAAGGTGTGGAGCGCTGTGTCGAGGACAGTCAGTTGGCGGCGGCAATGTTGCAGGCCGTCGGCAGCGACATCTCGCAGATCGATGAACTCAATGGGCGAATTGTCACGACAACCCGTGAACAGTCCTCGGCGAGTTTCGAGATTGTCGGGCGCTTGCAGTCGGTGCAGAGCATTGCGCAGAACACGGCGGATGACGTGGAAACGCTGGCGCTGAGCAGTCGACAGTTGCCGCCGATTGCCACTCGGCTGGATGCGTTGGGACGCACGTTTCATCAGTGATGCAGCCGTAGGCGCGGTGTTTATTCCCAATGGGAAAAATGGCGGGTAACCCGCAGGCCAGGCAAGTTGCAGGCGCTACTTGAGGGCGCCGCAGCGAAGTAATTGAATACGAGCACCTAATAGGCGCCGTATTTGTATTCGCTGGCGATTGGCATTCCAGAACCCTGGAATTTTTTCAAAAAAATTGTGAAATAAAATGTGAAGTACGTTCAATTAAAAATCCTCACAAACTCACATAAAACCCAACAAAATAAGGCTTGTTAAACGATCACCTATGTGAAATAAATTGTGAAGACAATTTCTGACGACACGAACTGCCATGTCCTTAATCACATCGAAATCCTGGCTGGACCCGGTTCTCCCTGAGTCGTTACCCCCATCGATCATTGATCTTGCGGATGCGTTGCCCAGAAAGACCCGGTTTCTAGCCGGGCGACTACCGCCTGAAACCGCTGCACGGCTCGGCCGTCTCCTGCAAATCACCAATACGTACTACTCGAATCTGATCGAAGGGCAATACACCGAGCCTGCCGATATGCAGAAAGCACAAACGGCGCCGGTCAAAGATCGCAAGCGACTCAAAAGCCTGGCGGTTGAACAAATGGCGGTGCAAGCCTTGTTTGAGCGGACGTTGCGCCAGCGGGGCCCTTTTACCTGGAGCGACATGTTCGCACCCGAGTTCGTGAACGCTGTGCATAACCGGCTTTTTCGCGGAGCCAGTGATGCAGAACGTACGCTGTCAGATGGCTCAATAATGCAGCCCGGCATACTTCGGTCGGTCACGGGTCAAAACGTAATCGTCGGCAATCATGATGCGCCGGACGCTTCAGCTGTCGAGGCGATGCTACGACACCTTCAGTCAGGGTTTGGCCGGCAGACGGACCCTCGCCGCCAGCTGATTTCTTCGCTTGCCTACCACCATAGGCTCGCTTGGGTTCACCCCTTTACCGACGGCAATGGTCGGGTTGCACGGCTGATCACTCATTTGCAGTTGGTACATCTGGAGCTGGAGCCAACCCTCTGGTCACTGTCACGCGGCCTTGCACGACGGCATCAGGATTACTACAGCGCCCTGACCATGGCCGACCGCCCACGAGAAGGTGATTTGGACGGACGGGGTCAATTGTCCCAGCGACGTTATTTCGAATTCATTGAGTTCATGCTGCAAGTTTGTCACGACCAGGTCGACTACATGATTGCCGCGGTGGACCCATCCCAATTGCGTGAACGCGTAATACGCGCGTTTCGCTACAACGAGAGACTTCTACAGCAAGGTATCCGTCCGGAAAGTGCACCCGCGATCATCGCGTTAATCACCCAAGGCAGCTTGCCGCGCAATGAAATCAAGACGTTCACAGGCCTGACACCGCGCCCGGCAATCGACGAGTTATCCAGGCTTATAAAAGTCGGTCTGGTAGAAAGCCGGACGCCAAAATCCAGAATCGTGACCCCCGGCCTGCCCGCCTGGTTTGCACAGGATGTTTTTCCAGACCTACATCGACGGTTTCAGTAACACATAGCCTCAGCAAAATCGCGGCCCATGCGTTGGAACGCCAGGTCCACCCGTCGCACCAACATTGCTCTACAGACTCATTAAATCTACATTTGAATCTATAGATGCAACCAAAGGACACAAACATGGCCGTCCCCCTGCAACCTCAATCCTTCAGCAAAAACCAATGCGTCACCGGCCTGCGCGCCGCCGTGAGCATTCTGGAAAAGTGGAAAGCCACCAGCGACCAGGCCTGTCGCATCCTGCGTATTTCCCGCAGCACCTACACCCGCGCCCGTCAGCGTGACCCGGATTGGGCGGTGGCGCTGGATGCGGATCAGATGCAGCGCATCAGTTTTGTGCTGAACATTCACGCGACGTTGCGGCTGGTGTTCGACAACCCGGACAACGTCTATGGCTTTGCCTCGATGGCCAATGACAACGAGTTTTTCAACGGGCGTTCGCCGTTGGAGATCATGGCCCAGGGCGACATGATTTCGTTGTACGAAACCTTCCGCCGCATCGACATGCTGCGGGGTGCGCAATGGTGATGGCGAGTGAGTTGGCGGTGTTTGCCGCTCAGTCGTTGCAGGCTTATCGCCTGGTCAATTCGAAGTTTCCGCCCATTGCGTTGTTTGATGATGTGGCGGATGCGGACGAGTTCGAGGTGTTGTTCGAGATTCAGGCATTGACCAATCCGCGGTTGAAGAATGAGGTGGGTCAGCTGGAGTTGATTGCGCGCAGCGAGATACCGTTCGGCATTCCCGGTTGCTCCTACGCCATCGCGCCCTTTACCCACGTCAACCCGGCGGGTTCGCGTTTCAGCGATGGGCGTTTTGGCGTGTTGTACCTGGCGGACTCGATGGAAGCGGCGCTGGCCGAGGTGCGGCATCACCAGGCGCTGTATTGGTCGAGGGTGCCGAGCCTGAGCTATGAGCGGTTTGTGTTTCGTGGGTTGGCCTGCGTTTTTGGCGATGGCGGGATGAAAGACGCTACGGCCCTGCCGATGAGTGATCCGGTGTACGCCCCGGACGACTACAGCCATTCCCGTGTGCTGGGGCGCGCGGTGCGGGATGGCGGTTGTCCCGGTTTGCGTTATCACTCGGTGCGGATGCCGGGCAGTCATTGCTGGGCGTTGATGACGCCGAGGCCGGTTTCGTCGATTGTGCAGGCGGCGCATTACGAGATGGTCTGGAATGGGCAGATCACCAGCGTGAGCCAGATCAGCCAAGCCTGATTGCCTCGCCACAAAAACATGGTGCTTGCAGGCGCGGTGTTCGATCCATTGACTGCATCGATAGTCACCATCATTTCAATGAAGTTCTCTTAAAAAATCCCCGGCGTAACATCTGCTCCATACCAACCCATAAGCACCCCGGAGCACACCATCATGAAACGCCAAACCCTCCTCAGCATCGCTTTCTCGGTTTTCGCAGTTAACGCTTTCGCGACAAACTCTGTTCAACCTGCGGTCGCTGAAGGCGGCTCGGACCGTCTGATTGAAAGCCGTGTGGCCGAGGGTGGTTCCGATCGTCTGATCGAGAATCGCGTGGCTGAAGGTGGCTCGGATCGCCTGCTGGAAAAACGTGTTGCCGAAGGTGGCTCCGACAAACTCCTGCAAAACCGCGTCGCTGAAGGCGGCTCCGACAAGCTTCTGCAAAACCGCGTCGCTGAAGGCGGTTCGGATCGTCTGATCGAAAGCCGCGCTGTCTGAATGCAGTGCTTGACCGCAGGACTCAACGAAAAGCCCGGCCTCAACAGCCGGGCTTTTTCGTGGCTCACTGTTTGATGGGTGTGACGAGTACCTTTTCCTCAGTGTCGAGGACGAACACCGCCAACAGGCGTGCCGGCTGGGTGTCGCTGGCGTTGGCGCTGACCAGATGCACGGAACCCGGCTCCTCTACGAAGTTTTCACCGACGTTGTAGATCTTTTCCGGTTCGCCTTTAACCTTGATGCGAAACGAGCCCTCCAGCACTGTTGCATAGATGAAGGCCGTTTTCGGATGGGTGTGGGCCGGCGACGCGGCACCCGGCCCATACTCGACGACCACGCCCCTCATGCTCTTGCCAGGGATGTTGGGGATGGGACGGTCGAAGACCACCGTCACCTTGCCGGGGGGCGGCTCGGCGGCCGATGCGGCGCTGATCGAGAGCGCGGCGAAGACAGCGGCCATTAGCAATCGGGTAATCATGGGATCTCTCCTGGATTGGTAGGGAAATGTGAGGGTGCGATCCGTTACTGCGCCGTCGACCGGGCCAGCCAGTCGTCGAAGCGGATCGCTCCCAGGCGTGCGTTCTTGCCGGTGACCAGCGATTGATCGTTGAGCACGGCGCCGAAGTAGCGCGCATGCACGTCCGGCACGACCTTGCGGTTGTCCTGGGTCGCCCGCAGATAGCGTCTGGCCAGTTCGTCGATCGGCATGGTTTCCGGGCCGCCGACTTCAACGGTGCCATTGAGCGGAGCCGCCAGCACGACATCGGCCAACGCCGCCACCACGTCGTCGGACGCAACCGGCTGGATCAGCGCTGGCGAAGCATGGATTTCCTCGCCAACGGCGAACGACTGGACAATGCCGCCGGCAAACTCGGAGAACTGCGTGGCACGCACAATGGTGTAAGGCATGCCGGACGCCTTGATAAGGGCCTCCTGCGCGACCTTGGCCCGGAAATAGCCGGTATCGGGTAACCGTTCGCTGCCGACAATCGACAAGGCAACATGATGACCAACCCCGGCAGCGGCTTCGGCGGCCAGCAAGTTACGGCTCGACGTTTCAAAAAAATCGAGAACGGCCTGGTCCTCCCACGATGGCGCGTTCGCCACGTCGACCACCACATCAGCGCCATCCATCGCTGCGGCCAGGCCTTCGCGGGTGATGCTGTTCACGCCCGAGCTGGGGCTGGCGGCGAGTGCGTCATGGCCGCGCTCGCGCAGGGTGTTCACAAGTTTCGATCCGATGAGGCCGGAGCCTCCGATGACGACGATCTTCATGACTTTTCTCCACTTGTCGACTGCAACCATTGCGTCGGTGTAGAGAGATTGCCTGCGCGCACCAGGCAAGTCCTTGTTCCGGGCTTGGGTTTGCCTTGGCGAACGCTTGGATTTATGTCCAAAGCAGAGGCTGTTCGTCCAGCATTCCCTGGCGCGGACGGTGCAGCGGGTGTCGAGCTGCCGTATCATCTTCCCCCAGTTACCAACCGCCAGCCGCCTGGGACACGGAGTTGAGGGCGCTTCGCAGGGGATGCTCATCTTGTCATTCGCGTTTGAAGATTACGTACTCGATCAGGAGCGCCGTGAGCTGACCTTGCGCGGGCAGGTCGTGGCCGTCGGCCCGCAGGTCTTCGACCTGTTGCTGCTGTTCGTCAACAATCCCGATCGCGTCGTCAGCAAGGACGAGTTGCTCAAGTCGGTGTGGGGCGACCGGATCGTTTCGGAATCGACGATCACCAGCCACATCAATGCGGTGCGCAAGGCCATCGGTGATACCGGTGAGGAGCAGCGTCTTGTGCGCACCGTCGCCCGCAAGGGCTACCGCTTCGTTGGCCGGATCAACGGCGCCATGACCGGGGAAGCGCGACAGCCTGAAATCGATGAACGCCCGAGCGCTGCCCCGAAGCAAATCCCCTCCTCTACGCTGGTCCTGCCGGAAAAGCCCTCGATCACCGTCCTGCCCTTCCAGAACCTGAGCGGCGATCCGGAGCAGGAATATTTCGCCGATGGCGTGGTGGAGGACATCATCGCCGCCCTGTCGCGTATCCGCTGGCTGTTCGTGATCTCGCGCAATTCGAGCTTCACCTACAAGGGTCAGACCGTGGACGCCCAGGGCGTCGGCCAGGCGTTGGGTGTGCGTTACGTACTCGAAGGCAGTGTGCGCAAGAGCGGTAACAGGCTGCGCATTACCGGGCAACTGATCGATGCGACGAGCGGGACGCACATATGGGCGGAGCGCTTCGAAGGCCTGCTCGATGACATCTTCGAGCTGCAGGACCAAATCACCGAAAGCGTCGTCGGTGCTATCGCCCCGCAACTGGAACGGGCAGAAATCGAACGCGCCAAACGCAAGCCGACAGAAAGCCTGGACGCCTACGACTATTACCTTCGGGCCATGGCAAAACTGCACAGTGGCAGCCGGGAAGCCATCGAGCAGGCGCTGCCGATGTTCTACCAGGCCATCGAACTCGACCCGGAATTTGCTTCGGCCTATGGCATGGCCGCCTGGTGCCACTTCTGGCGCAAGCTCAATGGCTGGATGGACGATCGGCCCGCGGAAATCGCCGAGGGCATACGGCTGGCGCGCCTGGCGGTGACCCTCGGCCGCGATGATGCCGTCGCGTTGACCCGGGGCGGACATGCGCTGGCTCATCTGGCCGGTGAAGTCGACGCCGGCATTGCACTGCTCGACAGGGCGCGCCTGCTCAATCCCAACCTCGCCCCCGCGTGGTTCCTGGGTGGCATCCTGCGGGCGTTGCACGGTGAAACAGACGCCGCCATCGAGCATTTGAACCATGCCGTTCGCTTGAGTCCGCTGGATCCGGAAATGTTCAGGATGCAGGTCGGGATGGCGCTCTCACATTTCTTCGCCGGGCACTTCGATGCCGCTGCGCACTGGGCGGAAAAGGCACTGGGCAACCTGCCCAGTCTGCTTATCGCGGCGGCACTGGTGGCGGCCAGTCATGCGCTCGGCGGTCGAATGGATAAAGCGAACCTGGCGATGCAGCGTCTGCAAAAGCTCGATCCCTCCTTGCGCCTGGGTACCCTCAAGGGCTGGTTGCCAATCCAGCGGCCTGAAGACTTCGCCCGCTTCGTCGATGGACTGCGACTGGCTGGCTTGCCGGAGTAAAGGCGGCCCACCTTACCCTGTGGGAGCGAGCCTGCTCGCGAAGGACTCAAGTGCGCCGCGTTTAGCCAGTAGTCACGCGTAATCGTTAGCGTCCATCGTGAGCAGGCTCGCTCCTACAGGGGGGCAAAATTCACACATTGCAACCGTAGGCTAAGCTTTGATCAACTCGTTGCTCACGATGCTCGGTTCTGCAGGTTTTGGGTTTTTCTGGAGAGCGTCTGCAACAGCTATCCCAGACTGGCCCAAACCTTTCACGCAGGATTGCCGTGATGACCGAGCCCCTCCTCAGCTTTGATGCACTCAAGCGCGCCGCGGCTGCCGGCGAAATCGATACCGTACTGGTCTGCATGGTCGACATGCAGGGACGCCTGGTCGGCAAGCGCTTCCAGGTCGAGTTTTTCATCGACAGCGGCCATGAAGAAACCCATTGCTGCAACTACCTGCTGGCCGACGACATCGACATGGAACCGGTGCCGGGTTACGCCGCGGCCAGCTGGAGCAAGGGCTACGGCGATTTTGTGCTCAAGCCTGACATGTCCACCCTGCGGCGCGTGCCCTGGCTTGAATGCACGGCGCTGGTGCTGTGTGACGTGCTCGACCATCACCATCGCCAGGACCTGCCCCACAGCCCTCGGGCGATTCTGAAAAAGCAGGTCGAGCGTCTGCGCGAGCGTGGTTATACCGGCATGTTTGCCTCGGAACTCGAGTTCTATCTGTTCGATGAGAGCTACGAGGTGATCCACGAGCGCAACTATCACAAACCGAAAACCGCCGGCCATTACATCGAGGACTACAACATCCTCCAGACCACCCGTGAAGAGCCGGTGCTGCGGGCGATCCGCAAGCACTTGCAGGCATCCGGCATTCCCGTGGAAAACTCCAAGGGTGAATGGGGCCCGGGCCAGGAAGAGATCAATATCCGCTACGCCGACGCCATGACCATGGCCGACCACCACGTCATCATCAAGCACGCCTGCAAGGAGATCGCGCAGTTGCAGGGCAAGGCGATCACGTTCATGGCCAAGTGGCGCTACGACGCCGCCGGTTCCAGCAGCCATATCCATAACTCGCTGTGGGACAAGAACGCCAAAAAGCCGCTGTTCTTCGACGCGAAAGCCGAGTTCGGCATGTCGAAACTGATGCGGGCCTGGGTCGCCGGGCAGCTCAAGTACGCCAACGACATCACCTGTTTTCTCGCGCCTTATATCAACTCCTACAAGCGCTTCCAGGCTGGCACCTTTGCGCCCACGCGGGCGGTCTGGAGCCGCGACAATCGCACCGCCGGCTTTCGCCTGTGTGCCGAGGGCAGCAAGTCCATCCGCATCGAATGCCGCATCGGCGGCGCCGACCTCAACCCTTATCTGGCTTTTGCCGCACTAATCGCGGCGGGTCTGGCGGGTATCGACGAGAAGCTCGATCTGGCGCCACCGTTCGAAGGCGACGCCTACCTCGATGAGCATCTGCCGGAAGTGTCCAAGACCCTGCGCGAGGCAAGCGCCGCCCTCAAGGCCTCAAGCATGTTGCGCGAGGCGTTCGGCGATGAGGTGGTCGAGCATTACGTGCATACCGCCGAGTGGGAACAGAAAGAGTACGACCGGCGAATCACCGATTGGGAATTGCAGCGCGGTTTCGAGCGCTACTGAGAACATCATGACTGCGAAGGTGCAACTGATCTCCCCTGTCGATGGCCGGGTGTACGTCGAACGCGATCTTGCCGATGCGACGCAAGTCGAGCAAGCGCTGACGGCGGCTGCCAGCGCACAGGCGTCATGGCAACGCCGATCACTGAGCGAACGCGCGGCATTTTGCAGCGCTGCGGTGGACGCGATGCTGTCGATGCAGGTCGACATCGTGCCGGAGCTGGCCTGGCAGATGGGCCGCCCGGTGCGTTACGGTGCCGGCGAACTGCGCGGTTTTGCCGAACGCGCCCGGCACATGATCGCCATCGCACCGCAGGCCCTGGCCGCTATAGAGCCGGAGCCCAAGGCGGGTTTCCAGCGCTATATCAAACGCGAGCCGCTGGGCACGGTGCTGGTGGTCGCTCCGTGGAATTACCCCTATCTGACGGCGGTGAACACGATCATCCCCGCGCTGATGGCCGGCAACAGTGTGATCCTCAAACATGCATCGCAAACCCTGCTGGTGGGCGAGCGTTTTGCCGAGGCCATGCGTCGCGCAAAGCTGCCCGAGGGGTTGTTCCAGAATCTGCTGCTCGACCATGTGTCGACCGGGGCGATCATTGCTGCCGGGCGCGTGCAGCAGGTGAACTTCACCGGTTCCGTGGAAGCTGGCAAAGTCATGGAAAGCGCCGCCAGCGGACAATTTCTCGGCATGGGCCTGGAGCTCGGCGGAAAGGACCCGGCCTATGTCCGGGCAGACGCCAACCTTGAACACGCGGTGGAAAATCTGGTGGACGGCAGTTTCTTCAATTCCGGGCAGAGTTGCTGCGCCGTGGAACGCATCTACGTCGACCAGAAAATCTACCCGGTGTTTGTCGAGCGCTTCGCCGAACTGACCCGCCAATACGTGCTGGGCAACCCGTTGGACGAAGCCACCACCCTCGGTCCGTTGGTGACGCCGGGCGCCGCCTTCTTCGTTCGCGGCCAGATCGCCGAAGCGCAGGCCCAGGGCGCGACAGCGCTGATCGATCCGAAGTCCTTTCCCGCCGACGTGCCGGGCAGCGCCTACCTGGCACCGCAAGTGCTGGTGGA
This sequence comes from Pseudomonas sp. IT-P74, assembly GCF_949768175.1. Classification (NCBI taxonomy): domain Bacteria; kingdom Pseudomonadati; phylum Pseudomonadota; class Gammaproteobacteria; order Pseudomonadales; family Pseudomonadaceae; genus Pseudomonas; species Pseudomonas sp. IT-P74. The sequence goes on from NZ_CATKQD010000002.1 coordinate 256,638, forward strand.
CGTGACCCATCAAATGTCGGTCATGCGCGACGAAAGCTTTGGCCCGGTGGTCGGCATCATGCCGGTGGCCAGCGATGAAGAAGCCATTGCCTTGATGAACGACAGTGAGTTCGGGCTCAGTGCGTCCATCTGGACCCGGGACCTCGCCGCGGCCGAACGCCTGGGCAACGAGATCGCCACCGGCACGGTGTTCATGAACCGCTGCGATTACCTGGACCCGGCACTGGCCTGGACCGGCGTGAAGAACAGCGGGCGCGGCGTCACCCTGTCGCCTCTGGGCTACGAGCACCTGACCCGGGCCAAATCCTTTCATCTGCGTCACGAGGTGTAGACCATGAACCTGACAGGAAACTGGAACTACCCCACGAGCGTTCGTTTCGGTGTCGGGCGCATCGCCGAGCTGGCCGAGGTCTGTCGCAGCCAGGGCATCCAGCGCCCCTTGCTGGTGACCGACAGCGGCCTGGCACGCGCGCCGATCACCACGGCGGCGCTGGACGCATTGCGCGCCGCCGGTCTTGGCGTGGCGCTGTTTTGTGACCTCAAGCCCAATCCGGTGGAAGCCAACCTGGCCGGAGGGCTCGATGCCTGGCGTGCCGGCCAGCACGACGGCGTGATCGCTTTCGGCGGTGGCAGTGGCCTGGACATGGGCAAGCTCATTGCCTTCATGAGCGGCCAGACCCGCCCGGTCTGGGACTTCGAAGACATCGGCGACTACTGGACCCGCGCGGACGACAGCCGCATCGCCCCGGTCATTGCCGTGCCGACCACGGCGGGCACCGGTTCCGAAGTCGGTCGCGCGGCGGTGATCATCGACGAGCGCACCCACACCAAACGCATCATCTTCCACCCGAAAATGATGCCCCGCGTGGTGATCAGCGATCCGGCCCTTACTGTCGGCATGCCGGCGAAAATCACCGCCGGCACTGGCATGGACGCGTTATCCCATTGCCTGGAAGCGTACTGCGCTCCCGGCTTTCACCCTCTGGCCGATGGCATTGCCGTGGAAGGCATGCGCCTGGTGGCCAACTCACTGGTGAAGGCGGTACACACCCCGTCGGACCTTGAGGCCCGCGCGCAAATGCTCGCGGCGGCGGCCATGGGCGCCACGGCATTCCAGAAAGGCCTGGGCGGGATGCATGCGCTGTCCCATCCGGTGGGCGCGCTGTACGACACCCATCACGGCATGACCAATGCCACCTTCATGCCCTATGTGCTGATGTTCAATCGCTCGGCCATTGAGGAGCGCATCACCCGCCTGGCCGCGTACCTGCGCCTGCCCTCCCCGGGGTTCGACAGCTTCCTGGCCTTCGTCCTCAAGCTGCGCAAGGACATCGGCGTGCCCCACACCCTGGTTGAACTGGGCGTGGATGACCGGCAGGCCGACCTGATCGCGGACATGGCAATTGTCGACCCTTCCGCCGGCGGCAACCCGCTGCCCTTGACCCGGGACGGCGTGGCAAAGATTTTCGACTCGGCGTTTCACGGCCGTCTGTAGGAGCGAGCCTGCTCGCGATGAACGTCAACGATGACGCGGGGAGCCTGATACCCCGCGTCATCGTTGACGCCCATCGTCGGAACTCCGCCCGGAGCAAGCTTGCCCCCACAGAAACCCAAGGTCGAGCCTACGGCGGCTCAGTTCGGCCTGTCCAAAACCTGAAGGGGCACACATCATGAACCCAGCAAGCCAGCCGGGCACCGAAGCGCAAGACAATGACGTCAAGGTGCTGCACAGCATGGGCTATGCCCAGCAACTCTCACGACGAATGGGGGTTTTCTCCAACTTCGCCATTTCCTTTTCGATCATCTGCATCCTCTCGGGTGGCATCAACTCACTGGCCCAGGGCACCTCGGGCGCGGGTGGCATCTCCATCGGCATCGGCTGGCCGATCGGCTGCCTGATCTCCGGGGTATTCGCCATGGCCATGGCGCAGATTTCCTCGGCCTACCCCACCGCCGGCGGCCTGTACCACTGGGGCTCGATCCTCGGTAACCGCTTCACCGGCTGGCTGACCGCGTGGTTCAACCTGCTGGGGCTGGTCACGGTGCTGGGCGCGATCAACGTCGGCACCTACTACTTCTTTTTCGGGGCCTTCGGACCGGCACTGGGCATGGAAGACACGACCACGGTCCGGGTGATTTTCCTGGCGATCCTCACCGGCCTGCAGGCCTTGTGCAACCACCTGGGCATCGGCCTGACGGCCAAACTCACTGACTTCTCCGGCTACCTGATCTTCGCCACGGCGCTGGCCCTGACCATCGTCTGCCTGATGTCGGCACCCAGCTATGAATTCGCGCGGCTGTGGACCTTCGGCAACTATTCCGGCGAGGTAGGCGGCAGCGTCTGGCCGCAGGTCTCCAACGGCTGGGTTTTCATGCTCGGCCTGCTGTTGCCGATCTACACCATCACCGGCTATGACGCCTCCGCGCATACCTCCGAGGAAACCCGCAACGCGGCCATGTCGGTGCCGCGCGGCATGGTCATGTCGGTGATCTGGTCGTTGCTGTTCGGCTGGCTGATGCTCAGCGCGTTCGTGCTGATGCTGCCGAACATGGACGAGGCGGCCAAGCAAGGCTGGAACGTGTTTTTCTGGGCCATGAACACCCAGGTCAACCCGACACTGAAACTGGTGCTTTTCGTGGCGATCTTCATTTCGCAGGTGCTCTGCGGGCTGGCCACCGTCACCTCGGTTTCACGGATGATCTTCGCGTTCTCCCGGGACGGTGGCCTGCCCTGCTCAAAAGCGCTGTCCTCGGTCTCATCGACCCATCGCAGCCCGGTCGCGGCCATCTGGACCGGTGCCACCCTCGCGGTGTTGTTCGACTGGGGATCGTCGGTGATCTCGGTCGGGGCAACGCCGGTCTATACGATCGTGGTGTCCTGCACGGTGATCTTCCTGTTCTTCTCCTTCGCCATTCCCATCGCGCTCGGCCTGTTTACCTTCGGGACGTCGAAGTGGCCGACCATGGGCCCGTGGAACATGGGGCGTTTCTGGTACTCGGTGTTCGCCATTCTCTCGATCCTGTCGATGATCATCATTTTCGTCATCGGCATCCAGCCACCGAACGATTGGGCGCTGTACATCACCATCGGCTTCCTGGTGCTGACGGCCATCGTCTGGTTCGGTTTTGAAGCGCGGCGCTTCCAGGGGCCGCCGGTGGGCGACATGATCGTCAAGCGCCAGGCGGAAATTGCCGCGGCGGAGGCGGCGCTGGACAAGCCTGCGGGGAGCTGATTACAGCTGTGCACGTTCGTCTGGTCCGGAAATCGGCCTATTTCGGTTTCAGGACCAGACAATCACTTCTTTCAAGACGGGAACATAGCGGCGAAATTTCCGCACCCAAAACAGGACA